>JADLFU010000190.1 GCA_020849655.1 Polyangiaceae bacterium
CTCAACGAGTGGTCGGCCGGGGTGTCGGTCAACTCCGCGCCGCAGGCGCTGCGCCCACCGGACTGCCAGGTCACGGTGCTGCGCGAGTGGTTGAAGGCCCAGTGCCGCGGGACCGACTCGTCGCTCGCCTTCGGCGACGGCACGGCGGGCCTCGAGAAGTACGAGTTCGTCAAGCCTGACACCTTCGCCGACGTCGTCCTGCGGCTGCGCCCCGGCATGGACGCGACGATGGACTTCGGTCGAAGCGCCGGCGGGGCCAGGCTGCACGTGGTGTGGCCCGCCGGCGACGCGAAGCCGACGTGGATAGGGCTCGCGTCGACGCGGTAGACGAGCCGTCCCACCACAGGATGGTGACGAGAGCCCAGCGGTCAGCGGTCAGGGCGCCGACGAGCTGGCGGCGCCGAGATCAGGGCCGAGCATCACCGCCTCCGCGCTGACGGCGCGCCCCTTCTCGTCCTTCGCGGTGACGGTGACCTTCGCCTTGCCGCTGAACGCCCCACGCGGACCGCGCAAGAGGAGCGGCACCTCGCTCGCCTTGTCGGCCTGCAAGGCCACGTCGGAGATCGGCAAGAGCACGCTGGTCGCGCCCGGCGCCGTCGCGGTCAGCTTCACTTGCAGCGCCCCGCTCGACGCGAGGCGCACCCGGAGCACGTTCTCCACGTCGTCGCCGTGCAGCGTGTACGGCACGCCCTTGCCGCGCAGGAGCTTGAGATCGAACGGCACCACCTGGCGCAGCGAGAACGTGAGCGCCGCGAGCCCGAGCACGCCGAGCCCCGCGTCGATGAACAGCTGGGGGCGCACCACGCGGCGCGGCGCGCCGGCGAACCCCTTGGCCGAGTCCTGGCGGACGAGGCCCGGCGCGCGATCGAGGCTCAGCATCACGTCGTCGCAGGCGTCGACGCACGCGAGGCACGAGATGCACTCGAGCTGCGCGCCGCCGTTGCGGATGTCGATGCCGGTCGGGCACACCTCCACACAACGAAAACAGTCGACGCAGTCCGCGGCGGCCGGATCGCTCGGCTTGCCGCGGGGCTCGCCGCGGCGCGTGTCGTAGCCGACGGCGATGGTGTCCTCGTCGATGAGCGAGCCCTGGAGCCGACCGTAGGGGCAGAGGATCGTGCAGAATTGCTCGCGGAACCACCCGAAGTCGAACGCCAGCAACGCCGTCACGCCCATCACCCAGGCGAACGCCTCCGGGTGCGCGGACGGCTTGTCGAGCACGAGCCTCGCCATCTCGCGCACCGGCACGAAGTACCCGAGCACGACGTGCGCGAGCGCGAGCGAGACGACCAGGTACGCCGCCCACTTTCCGCCCCGCCGCAGCAGCTTGTGCGCGTCCCACGGGCGCTGATCGAGCTTGCGCCGCTCGGTCGCCTTGCCCTCGATCCACGCCTCGATGCGGCGGTACACGCCCTCGATGAACACCGTCTGCGGGCAGAAGAACCCGCAGTACGTCCGCCCGACCATCGAGGTGAGGAAAATGAGCCCAAACCCGACGCCGGTGATGCCGAAGAACGTGAGGTACGTGTGCTCCGCGCCGAAGATCGCGCCGAACAGGTAGAACCGCCGCCCCGGGATGTCGAGCAGCACCGCCGGGGTGCCCCGGATGCGCACCCACGGCAGGGCGACCATGACCGCGATGAGCACGGCGAACACCGCGCGCCGCAGCCGCGTCCACTTGCCCGTCACCTCCGCCGGGTGGATGATCCGCCGCGAGCCGTCCTCGCGGAGGCTCCCCAGCGAGTCGAGCGTCGGGAGGTAGCGCTTGCGCTTCGGAGGGTTCACTTGGCGACCGAGGGCGCCGCGCTGGCCGAGGGCGCCGCGCTGGCCGCCGAGGGCGCCGCGCTGGCCGAGGGCGCCGCGCTGGCCGCCGAGGGCGCCGCGCTGGCCGCCGAGGGCGCCGCGCCCGCTGCCTTGGCGGACGTGCCCTGCGGGGCCTTGCCGGGCACGTTGGTGTCCTTCACGCTGAGCACGTAGGCCGTCAGTCGCTCGACGCGCGCCCCGCCGAGCGCCGAGCCCCACGCCGGCATGCCCTTCTCGACGACGCCCTTCGAGATGGTCTTGTACACCTCCTCGGGCGTGCCGCCGTGGAGCCACGCGTCGTCGGTGAGGTTCGGGCCGATCTTGCCCTCCGCCTTGTCACCGTGGCACGCGGCGCAGTTCTGCGTGAACGCGACCTTGCCCTCTCCGACGGCGGTCGAGTCCTGGGACAGGGCGACGAGCGCCGCGGGCGTCGGCCCCTCGCCCGACTTCTTGGTGTGCTTCGCGACGTCGTCGCGCCACTCCTCGAGCGGGGCCTTGCCGATCGCGAACTGCTCGTACCAGAAGTAGTAGCCGACCGAGAACACGATCGCGGCGAAGAACGCGATCAGCCACCACGTCGGCATCGGCTCGTCGGCCTCCTGGATGCCGTCGGGGATCTCGTGGAGGATCTTCGGGCCCGAGGGATCGCTCACGGCTCGTCCTCCTTCGACAGCGGCAGGGAGCGCAGCTCCTCGCTCGACGGGCTCTTCAGCGCCCGGTGCGTGACCAGCACGAAGGTGACGACGAACAGGCACAACGCCAGCATCGGGTAGAACGTGAAAGACTGCGCGACGCGCGCGAACAGGGGGCCAAGCATCTGTCAGTGCTCCTTCTGCGCGACGGGGGCGGCGCCGTCGGCCGTCTTCGGGGTGGGCTTGCCGAGGCGCTGCAGGTACGCGATGAGCGCCGTCAGCTCGGTGTCGGGCGCGAGCGTCACGCCGTCGGCGCGCAGGCGCGTCGAGACGGCCTCGCCCTCCGCGAGCGCGTGGGCCTTCGCGCCGTCGATCTCTGCCTGCTCGTACGGGATGCCGAGCGTGCGCATCGCGCGCAGCTTCGCGCTCGTCCGGTCGAGGTCGACCCTCGCCGTCGCGAGGTGCGGGTACGCGGGCATGATGGAGTTGGCGGTGACCGCGCGCGGCTCGATCATGTGCTTCTGGTGCCACACGTCGGGGTACTTGCCGCCGACGCGCGCGAGGTCCGGCCCCGTGCGCTTCGACCCCCACTGGAACGGGTGATCCCAGGCGCTCTCCTCGATGGTCGACGGGTTGCCGTAGCGCAGCGTCTCCGCGTACAGCGGCCGGATCATCTGGCTGTGACATGTGTAACAACCCTCACGCACGTACACGTCGCGGCCCTCGAGCTGCAGCGGCGTGTACGGGGGGTTCTTGCGCGGGTCGACGCCGCGCGAGGTGAGGACGACGGCCGGCACCAGCTCCGCCACGCCGCCGATGAGCACCGCCACCACCGTCAGCACCGAGAACAGGAACGCCTTGCCCTCGAGCGCGTGGTGGTAGCCGCCCCCGGAGGTCACCCACGCCGTCACCACGAGCGCGCCGATGGCGCACGTCGCGACGACCGCCGGGATGGGCGGCAACAGCCCGACCGCCATCAAGAGGACGCCGCCGATCGCGGTGAGCACCAGCGGGCGCCCGAGCAGGATCTGCTGCCATGTGCGCTCGGGCGTCGCCTGTGGGGGCTCCTCCTCCTCGACCTCGATGCTGCCGTCGAAGGGCTGGCCGCTCCTCGCCGTCCTCCAGAGGTTGTACGCCATCAGCACGAAGCCGGCGAGGTACGCCCCGCCGCCGACCGCTCGGAAGATGTAGGGCCACCGGATGGCCATCACGGTCTCCAGGAAGTCGGGGTGCGCGAGGGCGCCGTCAGGCGTCAGCGCGCGCAGCATCAGCCCCTGCGCGATGCCCGCCGTCCAGAGCGCGGCGACGTAGAACAGGATGCCGAACGTCGCGAGCCAGAAGTGCAGGTTGGCGAGCTTGTCCGAGTGGAGCTTCGTCCCGTAGAGGCGCGGGACGAGCCAGTAGAACATCCCGGCCGCCATCAGGCCGTTCCACCCGAGCGCGCCCGCGTGCACGTGCGCGACGATCCAGTCGGTGTAGTGCGCGAGCGCGCTCACGTTCTTGATGGAGAGCAGCGGCCCCTCGAACGTCGCCATCCCGTAGAAGGTGATGGCCGCCGCGAAGAACTTGAGCACCGGATCGGTGCGCACCTTCGTCCAGTTGCTGCGCAGCGTGAGCAGGCCGTTGATCATCCCGCCCCAGCTCGGCGCCCACAGCATCAGGCTGAACACCATCCCCAGCGTCTGCGCCCACGGCGGCAGCGCGGTGTACAGGAGGTGGTGCGGCCCGGCCCAGATGTAGAGGAACACGAGCGCCCAGAAGTGCACGATCGACAGCCGGTACGAGTAGACCGGCCGCTCCGCCGCCTTCGGCACGAAGTAGTACATGATGCCGAGGATCGGCGTCGTCAGCACGAACGCGACGGCGTTGTGCCCGTACCACCACTGCACGAGCGCGTCCTTGACGCCCGGGTAGATCGAGTAGCTCTTGGTCGCGTCGAGCGGCAGCGACAGCGAGTTGACGACGTGCAGCACCGCCACCGTGATGATCGTCGCGATGTAGAACCACACCCCGACGTACAGGTGACGCTCGCGGCGCCGCTTGAGCGTGAGGAAGAAGTTCACACCGAACAAGACCCACACGACCGCGATGGCGATGTCGATCGGCCACTCGAGCTCCGCGTACTCCTTGCTCTGCGTGATGCCGAGCGGCAGCGTGATCGCCGCGGCGACGATGATGGCCTGCCAGCCCCAGAAATGGACCTTCGAGAGCGCGGGGCTCGCCATCCGCGTGCGGAGCAGGCGCTGCGACGAGTAGTAGATGCCAGCGAACATCATGTTGCCGACGAAGGCGAAGATGATGGCGTTGGTGTGGAGCGGCCGCAGCCGGCCGAACGTGAAGTAGGGCCCGACGTTGAGCGCCGGGACGAACAGCTGCGTCGCGACGACGAGCCCGACGAGCAGCCCGACGATGCCCCAGCCGACGGACGCGATCACGAACTTGCGCGTGATCTCGTCGTCGAACACCTCGCGGCGGGTCGCGGCCGTCATCGCTCGTCCTCGCCCGCGAGCGGCGCGAGGGCCTGGCGGTCGGCGTGGTCGAACTCATCCCCCCTCATGGTCCAGACGAAGGCTGCGACGCTGCAGCCGGCGAGCACGGAGCTCACGAAGAACAACAAGATGCCGACGTCCATGGGTCTCTTGGCTTGGTTCAGGGTTGCGTGACGACTGACAGAGGTTGACTGGGGGTGTGCGGGCGGGCGGGGGCGCTGGGGAGGTCGAGCGGGCGGCCGAGCTTCACTGACACCCAGAGGACCGCGGAGACCGACGAGAGCGGCATGAAGACCGCGCACAGGAGCGGAGACATCACGCCGAGGAGCGCCAGCGCCACGGCGACGACGTTGTAGGCGAGCGCGAGGACCAGGGTCTGGCGGACCGCGCGGCTCATCCCGCGCGCCGTCGCGAGGAGCGTCGCGACCCCCGGCAAGAGCGGCCCGTCGAAGCACACGTCCACGCGCGACGGCAGGATGGGCAGGCGCGGGCTCGGCGCGGCGGAGGCGTGCGCCGCCCTGGCGGCGAGGACGTCGTTCAGCCCGTCGCCCACGAAGAGCGCGCGCGACGGGCGGCGGGCAGCGAGCCACGCGGCCTTCTCGCGGGGCGACTGGCCCGCGACGAGCGCCGACGGCGGGAGGCCGAGCGCGCGGCCGATCTGCCCCACGCGCCCGGGCTGGTCGCCCGAGAGGACGTGGACGTCGTAGCCTGCCGAGACGAGCGAGGTGACGAGCTCACGCGAGCCCGCGGGCACCGCCTCGTCGAAGGCGAAGGACGCGAGCACCTCGCCGTCCCGCGTGAACGCCACCTCGCCCGCGCGCGCGCCTGCGAACGCCGCCGCGCCGAGGCGCGCGACCGCGCCGTCGACCAGCGTCGCCTCCAGGCCCTGCCCCTCCCGCTCGGTCACCTCGAGCTCCGCGTCGGCCAGCAGGGGCTCGGCCGCCAGGGCCGCGGCGAGCGCGGCGCTCTTCGGGTGGCGCGAGCGGGCGGCCATCGTGTGCAAGAGGGCGCGGTCGCGCGGGGTAAGGCGCGAGAGCGCGGCGGGGTCGGCGAGCTCGAGCGCGCCGATCGTCAGCGTGCCGGTCTTGTCGAACACGAGCGCGTCGACCTCTGCCACGCGGTCGAGCAGACTCGCGCGGGAGACGAGCACGCCGCGCCGACGCAGGCTCGCCTGCGCGAGCTCGTACGCGAGCGGCGCCGCGATGCCGAGCGCGCACGGGCACGTGACGACGAGCAGCGCGACCACGACCTCGAGCGCGGCGTCGGGCCCGCGGCCGAGCCACGCGTGCGCGGCGCCGCCGAGCGCGGCGAGCGCGAGCACGGACACGACGTACACGCCCGAGTACCTGCGCCAGAAGCGGGTCGCGCGCGCGAGATCTCCCGCGGACGCGTCGGCGGGCGGGAGGAGCGCGCGCAGGGCCGACGCCGAGAAGTCCTCCGCGGCCGTCACGACGAGCGCGTGGGGGAGCGTCACCAGCGCACCCGCCGGCACCTCGTCGCCGCGCCGCACGTCCTCCGGGTCGGCCTCGCCGGTGAGGGCCTCGCGAGAGATCGTGCCCCCGAGGGACGCCACGCGCGCGCGCACCGGGACGAGCTCGCCCGGCGCGACGACGACGCGGTCACCCTCGGCGACGCGCGCGGCCGGCACCACCTCGCTGCCCGCCTCGGTCAAGCGCCGGACGGGCGTGGCCTCGACGCCGTCGTCGACCAGGAGCGCGCGGCGGTTCTTCGCGACGACGCGCGCGGAGAGCAGCCGCCCGAGCAGCATCAGCGTGATGAACACCGACAGCGTGTCGAAGTACGCGGCGCGCCCGCCCTGCAGGAAGAACGACGCGACGGACCCCGCGAACGCCAGCACCATCCCGAGCGCGATGGGCACGTCGAGGTGGATGAGACGCTGCCGCAGCGCGCCCCACGCCGACGACACGAAGGGCGTCGCGCCGACGGCGAACGCCGCGACGCCGAGCGCGAGGCTCGCCCACCGCATCACCTCGAAGAGCCGTCCGTCCTCGAGACCGAGGTAGAGCGACAGCGACAGCACCATCTGGTTCATCGCGATCGAAGCGGAGACGCCGAAGCGGATCACGAGGCCCCGCAGCGCGTGGTCGACCCCGTCCTTGCGCGGCGGCCCGAGCCGGTAGCCGACGGCCGCGACGCGCTCGACGTACGCGGCGAGGTCGAGCTCGGCCTCGCGGTAGACCAGCTGCACGGTCCCCGCGCCGGGGTTCACGCGGGCAGAGACGGCGCCGCGCTGCCGCTCGAACAGGCGCTCGAGCAGCCACACGCACGCCGCGCAGCGGATGCCCTCGGCGTCGAGCGTCCGCGCGACGACGCCGTCTCGCCGTGAGGTGGCCGGGGGCAGGAGGTCGATCCACGCGGTCTTCGCGCGCGCGGGCTCAGGTCTCGGCGCCTGTCCCTCCCGGAGCGAGTAGTACTGGTCGAGCCCGCTCGCCTGGATGAGCTCGTGCGCCGCGCTGCAAGCGGCGCAACAGAACTCAGCCTCCGACGGGAGGCCGCAGTGCTGGCAGACGGAGGGCGCGGCGCGCACGACGCGGCGCATGAGCACGAAGCGCGCCACCGCGCCGTCGCGGATATTTCATGATCGAGGTCACGGCACGGCGCGAAGGCTGCGTGCACGCGCAGACCCTGCGTCACCGCGCCGCGAGCGCGCAGCGGATCGCGGCGCGCGCGAGGAGGCCCGCCTCTTGCTGGGCCGCGCCCGATGGACTCGCTGCCGCTGCTCGTGCCCGCGGCCGCCGCGATGGGGCTCGCCGGCGGCGTGCACTGCGCCGCGATGTGCGGCCCGCTCGCGCTCGCGGCCGGCTGCGAGCGCCGCGACTCTGCCGTCTACATCGCGACGCGCTCGGCCGGGTACGTCACGCTCGGCGCCGCCGCGGGCGCCGCGGGATCGGCGCTGGGCGCGCGGTTCCCGGCCTGGGGCACGCTCGCGGCGGGGCTGGTCGGCCTCCTCGTGCTGTTGCTCGTCGCGTGGCCCTCCGGGCGCGCCGTGCCAGGCGGCCGGGCGCTCGCGAAGATCGCGGCGAGGGCGCCGGCGCTCCGGGCGCCGCTGCTCGGGCTCGTCACGCTGCTGCTCCCGTGCGGGCTCTTGCACGGCGCGCTCGCGCTCGCGTGGGTGAGCGGCGCGCCCTCGAGCGGCGCGGTGCTGCTCGGGGTGTTCGCCGTCACGACGGCGCCCTTCGTGCTCGCGGCGCCCGCCGTTCGTCGGCTCCTGTCGACCCGCCTCTCGCCCGCTCACGCAGTCAGGTTCGAGAGGTTGTCGATCTGGCTCGGCGTCGTCGCCGTCGCGGGACGGACGGCGTGGAGCTGGTACGCAGGGGGTTGTCACTAGCGCCGCACGGATTGCGCCCCTGCCGGCTGGTTTTCGGCGCAGGATTGCGGCCACGCGCCCGGTTGTTGCGTCGGCACGACCCTCGCATCCGCGATCAAGGAGAACCGCACCATGACCCATGTTCGAATCCTCGCCGCCGTCGACGGCTCGCCCATCACCGACGTCGTGCTCGCGCACACCGCCGAGCTCGCCCGGCGCATCCCCGACGCCGAGCTGCACGTCGTGCACGCCGTCGAGGTCGCGCTGGTCGGAGGGGTCGAGTCGGGCGTCGTCCCGCTCACCGTCAGCCTCGTCGACGAGAAGAAGTTCGTGCAGCGCGCGGCGACCGAGCTCAGCCAGAAGGCCGGTCGCGCCGTACTGCCCCACCTGCGCGTCGACACCGCGTGGCACGGCGTCGTGCAGTGCGCGACCGACATCGAGGCGACGCTGATCGTCGTCGGCACGCACGACAGGCGCGGCCTCTCCAGGCTGCTCGTCGGCTCGGTGACCGACGTGATCGTCCGCTCGGCGCCGTGCGCGGTGCTGGTCGCCCGCGAGCGCGCGCACCGCGCCGACGTGCCCTCGATCGAGCCCGCGTGCCCCGACTGCCTCGCGAAGCGCGCCGAGACCGCCGGCAAGACGCACTGGTGCGACCGCCACCAGGAGCGCCACGGGCGCGCGCACGTCTATGGCGACAGCCGCGAGGGGTACGGGGCGGGCGCTGAGTTCTTTCAGAGCTGATCCGCTACGTGGACCCCACCGCGCCGCCCGCGCTCGACGTCGGAGAGCTGCTCGCCTACGTGCGCTTCACCGAGCGGGACGCCGAGCTCGTGCGGCGCCTGGGCGCGGTGAGCGACGACGCGCTCCGGCGGATCGCGGTGCATTTCTACGATCGCATCCGCGAGCACGAGGGCGCGCACGCGGTCTTGCGCGACGAGGATCAGGTGGCCCGGCTGCACGTGTCGCTCGTCGCGTGGCTGAGGCGCCTGGTGACCGGCCCGTACGACGCGGCCTACTTCGCGAGGACGTCGCAGGTCGGCCGGGTGCACGTGAGGGTCGGCCTGCCGCAGCGCTACATGCTGCTCGCGATGGCGCTCGTGCGCGGCGAGCTCGGGGCGCTCGCGCGGGCTCGGCTCGGCGCGCAGGCGGCGGACGTGATCGACGCGCTCGACCGGCTCCTCGACCTCGAGCTCGCCGTGATGCTCGAGAGCTACCGCGACAGCTACGTCGAGCGCATCCACCACGCCGCGGCCGCGGAGCACGCCGCGCTGTCCCTCAGGTCCGAGTCGGTGAGCGCGGCGCTGCGCGAGGCGGTCGAGCTCGGCGGACTCCTCGTGATCGGGGTCGACCGCGCGGGCACCATCCTGCTCGTGAACGGCGCCGTCGAGGCGCTCACGGGCCTCGCGCGCGACGAGCTCGTCGGAGAGTCGCTGCGGGCGATCGTCGGAGAGGAGCTGCTGCCGGGCGGCGCCGCGCTCCAGCGCCTGCTCGCGGGCGGAGACGTCCCGCTCGACGCGCCCGTGTTCACGCGCGCCGGTCAGGAGCGGACGGTCAGGTGGCGCGCGCGCGCCGTCGACGCGTCGTCGGGCGTGACCTTCGTGCTGGTGGGGCGCGACGTGACCGACGAGCTGGAGCGCGCCGAGGCTCGCCAGCGCAATGAGCGCCTGGCGGCGGTGGGCACGCTCGCCGCCGGGCTCGCGCACGAGATCCGCAACCCGTTGAACGGCGCCCTGCTGCACCTCACCGTGCTCGAGCGCCGGGTCCAGGCCGACGCGGAGGCCGCTGACGCGGTCGCCACCGTGAAGGACGAGGTCGGGCGCCTCGGGCGGCTGGTGACGGAGTTCCTCGATTTCGCGCGGCCTCGCCCGCTGCGCCAGGAGCTCGTGGGCATCAAGTCCGCGTGCGCGCGCGCCCTCGAGCTGACCCGCGCGGCCGCGTCGGACGCGGGCGTCGGCGTGACGCTCGATCTGCCCGAGGCCGAGGTGCACGTGGTGGGCGACTCGGCGAAGCTCGAGGAGGCGCTCACGTGCCTCGTGCAGAACTCCATCGAGGCGCTCCAGGGGGTCGGCCGGCGGGGCGAGATCCGCCTGCGCGCGAGGCGGCAGCCGCGGCACGTGCTCGTCGAGGTCGAGGACGACGGCCCGGGGATCTCGGACGCGTCCGCGCCGGTGTTCGACGCGTTCTACACGACGAAATCAGGCGGAACGGGCCTTGGCCTCACCCTCGCGCACCGTATCATCACCGACCACGGAGGCGCCGTCGGGGTCACGAGCCGGCCCGAGAAGACGGTGTTCTCCGTCCGCCTGCCCATCGCGCCCGAGATCGTTTCGAGAGGAGAGACATGACATCCACGAAGGTACTGGTCGTCGACGACGAGCCCGCGACGCGCTCGGGGCTGAAGCGCCTGCTCGAGCAGGCAGGGATGAAGGTGGAGACGGCGGGCGACGGCGCGGCCGCGCTCGCGATCGTGTCCGACGATCCCGTCGACGTCATCATCACCGATCTGCGCATGCCGGGGATGGACGGCATCGAGCTGTTGCGGCAGCTGCGCGAGCGCGGGTTCACCCAGCCCGTGATCGTCGCGACGGCGTACGGCGACGTGAGCTCGGCGGTCGGCGCGATGCGCGCCGGAGCGGACGACTTCCTCACGAAGCCGCTCGATCTCGACGCGCTGATGGTGACGCTCGAGCGCGTCGTCGCGCGGCACGCCATCCGCGTGGAGGCGGAGAACCTCAGGCGGCAGATCCGCGAGCGCGACGGCGGCGGCCTGCGCGGGCTCGTCGGCTCGAGCACCGCGATGCAGAAGGTCTACCGCCTCGCGCGGCAGGTGGCCGGCGCGCGCGCGACCGTGCTCATCACCGGCGACAGCGGGACGGGCAAGGGCGAGCTCGCGCGCGCCATCCACGAGCTCGGGGGACGCGCCGCGCGGCCGTTCGTGTCGGTGCACTGCGGCGCCTTGCCGGAGACGCTGCTCGAGAGCGAGCTGTTCGGGCACGAGCGCGGCGCGTTCACCGGCGCCGACAAGAAGCGCATCGGCAGGTTCGAGCAGGCGAGCGGCGGCACCTTGTTCCTCGACGAGATCGGCGACATCACGCCCGCGGTGCAGATCAAGCTGCTGCGCGTGCTGCAGGAGCGCAAGGTCGAGCGCCTCGGCAGCAACGAGACGGTCGAGCTCGACGTGCGCCTCATCGCCGCGACGAACCACGATCTCGCCGACGAGGTGCAGAAGGGGAAGTTCCGCGAGGATCTCTTCTATCGGCTGAACGTCGTGCACGTAGAGATGCCGCCGCTCCGCGCGCGCGGCGGTGACGTGCTCGTGCTCGCCGACCACTTCTTGAAGAAGTTCACCGAGGAGAACCAGCGCAGCATCACCGGCTTCACCGACGCCGCCCGCGCGAAGCTGCTCGGTCACTCGTGGCCGGGCAACGTGCGCGAGCTCGAGAACGCGATCGAGCGCGCCGTCGTCCTCTCGAGCGACGACACGCTCGACGCGAAGGATCTGCCCTTCGGCGACGCGCCGGCCAACTCGCTCGGCGCGCCGCGCGTCCCCGGCGCGACGATGGCCGAGATCGAGCGGCACGCCATCCTGACGACGCTCGAGTCGGTCGGCGGCTCGACGACGAAGGCCGCGAAGATCCTCGACGTCAGCGTGCGCACCATCCAGTACCGCCTGCAGGACTGGGGCGTCCGCGCAAAGAGCGTCCTCTAGCGCCGCGCCCCAGGTCCGCCGCCCGACGTCACTTCTTCATCGGGGGGCGAGGAGGAGGCGGGGGCGCCACGGGCGCCACGGGCACCGCCACCGGGCCCGCGGCCTCGCCGTGGTGGCCGTGGTGCTTCATCGCCATGGCCGCGACGATGAGCGCGGTCAGATCGTCGAAGGTGCCCTTCTGCATCTGCATCTCGAGCGTCATCGACGGCGCGGCGCCGCCGGTGCTCGTACCGAACGCGAGCAGCGGCGTGCGGCCCTTGTTGGGCAGGCCGTCGATGACCTTCTTCAGCTCCTCGGCCTTGCCGCTGCGGCCCATCTCGCGCTCCACCGCGCGCACCGCCGGCTCGAGCGTCGCGAAGCTCGCGCTCGAGGCCTTCGCCGTCTTCAGCGCGTCGAGTCCCTCGCGGGTCGCGAGCGTCTGATCGGGCTTGCCGGCCTTCACCTGCGCGAGGCGCTTGCGGAGCGTGGCCGGATCCCCGCCGATGAGCACCCACGTGCGCGCGCCGTCCGGGACCACCGCGATCGTGATCTGCGCGACGCCCGTCGCGGGCTTGCCCGCCGGGTGCTCCGAGAACGACCCGTCCGGTGAGGACACCGAGTACCAAGAGCGCTTGCTGTCGAGGGGGACGTCGACCGTCAGGGCCGAGCCGCCGCCGCCGAACGCGCCGAACTTCGCGCCGGGCAGCTTGGCGAAATCGCCGCGGAGCTCCTTCTTCATGCGATCCTGGAGGCTCTTCCTGTTGTAGGTCGCCGCGGCCTCGCGGAGGAACGCCGTCAGCTCGTCGCCCTTCGCGTCGAAGCCGATGACGTGCCAGCCGAGCGTCGACTGGATGCGCGCGCGCGTGGCGGCGACGACCTCCGTCGGGGTCTTCTTCGCCATCTTGCGGGCGGGCGGCGCGTCGGCGACGCCGGACGCGGACACGACCGTCTTCGCGTCGACGAGCGGAAACTTCGCGAACACCGCCTCGATCGCGCTCGCGTCCGCGTCGTCGAGCGCGCCCCGCGCGAGGCCGCCGACCGCGCGCGCGAGCGCGGCGCGCGGCCCCGTCCAGATCTTCTGGTCGATCGGGTACCCGAACGATCCTGACGTCGCGTCCTTCGGGAGCTGCCAGAACAGCGGCGGCGCCGCGCCCGCGCGATCGGCCGACATCGTCATCACGCGCCCGATCATCGACTGGCTGCCCTTCAGCTTCAGCGTGCCCCGCATCGCGCCCGCGGGCGCCTTCGGATCGAGGGACGCGTCGATCGTGAGCGTGTCGAGCTCGGCGGAGGTCGCGATGCCCTCCTGCGCGAGATCGCCCGCGAGATCGGCGACCGCGGGATCCTTGACGCCGAGCTCGCGCGCGAGGGCGACGGCGGCCATCCCGCGGACGCGCCCCGCGTTCTCGCGCAGGAACGGCCCGAACTTCTCCTCGATGGGCGCGTACTTGGCCTCCACGTGCAGATCGGAGCTCGGCGCGGCGACGGCCGGCAGGCCGCGGGTCATCCACGGCACGAGCGCGTCGAGATCGCGGTCGCGCGGCGAGCACACCACGCGCGCGGGGGCGTCGCCGACGGACATCGCGAGGTTGCACACGAGATCGCCCTTGCGCTTCGAGCCGCCGAGCCGGAGCACGCCCGGCCGCACCTTCGTCAGCTTGCCGTCGCGCTCCGCGATCGCGCGCGCCTGATCGAAGCTCTTCAACGGGAGCGAGAAGGCGAGGTTGAACTCGGGCTCCTTCGCGGCCGGATCGAGCAGGATGGAGACGTCGATGGGCGAGTCGGTCTTCAGCACCGACTCGAGATCGGGATCGCCGAGCTCCTTCGACACCAGCTGCTGCAGGGACACCGGGAGCTTCAGGGCCGTCTCGAGCGCGCGCATCGAGCCCTGGAGATCCTTCACGCGCCCCACGAGCACGAGGTTCTTCGGCTCGGGCACCGGCGACAGATCCGGCGGCTGCTCCGCGGGCACCATCGCGGTCGGCGGCGGCGCCGGCGGGGCCGAGGGCGCGGCGGGCGCGGGGGGCGGCGTCGACGCGCCGCAGGCAGGGAGCAGCACGCAGAGGACGGGAGCGAGTGCACGGGTGCGCATGATCCGCGACGGTACTTGCCGCCTGCGCCCTCGCACAAGCGGGAACCGAGGGGCGCGCGTCCCGTTCGGATTTTGTCATTCGAGGTGCGCGCGCGCGGCGTCAGGCGCCTCGGCCGCCGCGCGCGCCAGGGCCCTGGGCGCGCAGGTACCGCGCGGCGTCGACGCGACCGCCCGAGGCCCAGGTCCGCATCGCCGGGACGACCGCCGACCCCCAGCGCGGAGAGAGGCGCAGCGCGAGGAACTCCGCGTAGAGCCCCTCGAGGAGCGACTCGATCTCGCGGGCGAGCGACATGCGCTCCTGGAACGCGAGCGCCGCCTCGTCGCGCTCCCGGTCGGCGTCCTCCTCGACCGTGGTGCGTCGGCGGCGCGCGCGCGTCGGGGCCGTCGACCCGAGCTCGCCCGGCGCGGGCGCGTCGCCGTCGTCGAGCACGGTGGGCAGCCTGACGCCGGAGAGCCCGAGCGTCTCCGCCTTGATCGTGAGCTCCGCCTCCCGCTCGCCCATCGACACCTTGAACGACGCGCGCTCGGGCAGCTTCCCCGCGAGCAGCGCCTCCTTCGCGTCGCGGCCGAGGGCGGGCGCGGCCCCCTGGATGCGGGTGACCTCCTTGCCGCTCGACAGCGAGAGCTCACGCACGAGCCACAGCCCCACGTCACCGTGATCCTTCGTCGTGCGCGTCCCGTCGAACACCTCGCTCTCGAACCACAGCCAGAGCAAGAGCTCGCGCCCGACGAACCGCCGCTTCTCGATCCTGTCGACCAGCTGCATCAGCGCGCCTCCTCGAGGAGGGTCGTGGGCTCTGCGTCCGCCCACGCGGCCTCGCGCGCGGCGGACATGCCGAGGCGGGCCGAGAGGGTGTAGGGCGACTCGGCGACCAGCTCGAGCTTGAAGGTCCTCTTGAAGAGCTCGCCGAGCGCCAGCGCTGGGCCCGCCGCCTGCGTGAACAGCCTGACGACGCCGGAGCCCGGCGCCCACGACACGTCGAACGCGCGGGTGCGGGGCGGGAGTTCGTGTCGCAGCCGGCGCGACACCTGCTCCTTCAGCTCCTTCTTCTCGGCCCGCGTGAGCCGCTCGCGGCCCTTCTGCGCGAGCAGCTCGGCCTCGGCGTCGCGCAGGCGGGCTCGAAGCAGCGCGCCCGGGACGGCCCAGCGATCGACGCGCAGCCCGAGGTTCACGAACTCGTCGACGAACACGTCATCCTGCCCGGGCTGCAGGTCGAACGCCTCGCCGAACCGGCACCACCCGACGCTCTCCTTCTGCTCCTCGTCGGGCACGAGCGGCCGGAACGCGTGCAGATGAACGGCCCGGAGCGCTCGCGCGGGCGGCACCTCCGGCGCGTCGCCGCGGACGAAGAAGCGCGCGTACGTGAGGGAGCCTCTCGTGGCAGACACGCGGCGCGCAGTAGCAACGCCGCGCGCACCCGTACAGCGCCGGCCGGAGCCCGCGCCGCGTGGGTCAGGTCCACGCGCGCTGCGCGCGCAGGCTGGCCAGCCGCGCGCGCACTCCTTCGAGCGTCGAGGACGACAGCTCCGCGCGCCGCGCCGCCGTCAGCTCGACCCCGAGCACCTCCGCGAGCGCCTCGATGGCGGCGACGGTCGCGAGCTCCTCCCCGAGCGCGAGCCCCTCGGCC
>JADLFU010000191.1 GCA_020849655.1 Polyangiaceae bacterium
GCGGTGCGCATCGTCGGGATGGACCAGGACGACAACCGCGAGCTCGCGCGGTACCTCGCCGAGCGCCGCGCGGCGTGAGGCGCGCCGTCGCGGTCGCGGTCGCGGCGATCGCGCTCGGGTGCGACGGCGCGACCGAGCGTGATCGCCTGACGCTGCTGCGCGTCGTCGCGCTCGATCAGGAGGCGAGCCGCGCGCTCCACGGCGCCGACGAGCTGGTCGCGAAGGGTCGCGCCAAGGAGGCGTCGGAGGTCCTCGCGCGGGACGCCCGTCCCAAGGTCGAGCGCGCCGCCGCCGAGCTCACGGCCCACGAGCCCACCTCGAGCTGGGGCAAGCAGCGCGCCGGCGACGTCCGCGCCGTGCTCAGGGCTCGCCGCGAGAGCCTCGACGCCTACGCGGCGGCGCTCGCGAGCGATGACGTCCAGCGGGTCATCGACGCGCTCGAGGCGCAGAAGCCCGTCGAGGCGCGCGCGATGGCGGTCGCGGCCGCCGTGCGCGCCGGACCCTAGACGAGCGCCTCGTCGAGCGGGCGGGCGGCCTCGTCGACGAGCCAGATCACCTGGCCGGTCGCGGCGCCGATCACGCGCGCCGGCGTCTCGCCCTCGTCTCCTCGCGTACGCGCGCGCGCGATGGGGCCGCGCTTCGACGCGCCCTGCGCCAGCACGACCACGCGACGGGCCGCCGCGATCACCGCGCGGGACAGCGTGAGGCGCGCCTCGCGGCCCTCATGGGCCGGGACGTCGAGCACCCACCGATCGGTCGCGGTGACCGCCCCGTCGCCGGGGAACAACGACGCGGTGTGGCCGTCGTCGCCGATGCCGAGCCACACGACGTCGAGCGCGGGCGCCGCGCCCTCGGGCGAGACGCCGAAGCTCGCGGCGAGCGTCGCCGCGTAGCGCGCGGCAGCGTCAGACAGGCTCGGCGCATCGCCCGGCATCGGGTGGAGGCCGCGCGGCGGCGACGACAGCTTCGAGAACAGCGCGGCCGACGCGGCGCCGTAGTTGCTCCTGTCGCTCGACGCGGGGACAGCGCGCTCGTCGACCCAGAACACCTCGGTGTCGGTCCAGGGCACCTGCATCGTCGCCAGCACCTCGAACATGGCCCTCGGCGTCGAGCCGCCCGACAACGCGACGCGCGCCACGCCGCGCTCGGCGATGGCCTCGTGCAGGAAGCTCACGAACATCGCGGCCGCCGTCGCGGCGAGCGCGCGGGGATCGGCGCACACGAGCAGCTCGCCGCGGTTCACGGGCGCCTCCACGTGAAGCCCGCGGTCGCGACGAGCTGGTCGGCCTCCACGGGGCCCATCGTGCCGCTCTCGTAGAAGGAGAGCGGCGCGCTCTTGCGCCGCCACGCCTGCAGGATGGGATCGATGAACCCCCACTGCGCCTCGACCTCGTCGGCGCGGGTGAAGAGCGTCGCGTCGCCGCGCAGGGCGTCGAGGATGAGCCGCTCGTAGGCCTCGGGCGAGCTGCCGCCGAAGGTGGTCTGGTACCGGAACGCCATCGCCGCCTCTTCCATCGCCATCCCCGCGCCGGGCACCTTCGTGTCGAACCGCAGCTCGATGCTCTCGTCCGGCTGCACGCGGATGACGAGCGCGTTCGGCGCGCGCTGCGCGAACGAGGGGCCCCGGAACAGCGACAGCGGCGGCGCGCGGAAATGCACGGCGACCTCCGCGACGCGCCGCGAGAGCCGCTTGCCCGCGCGCACGAAGAACGGGACGCCCGCCCAGCGCCAGCTGTCGAGGAAGAGCCGCATCGCGACGAACGTGTCGGTCGTCGAGTCGCGCGCGACGTCGGGCTCCTCGCGGTAGCCCGGCACCTTCTCGCCGCCGAGCTGGCCCTTCTTGTACTGGCCGCGCACGACGTTGGCGCTGACGGCCTCGCCCGACAGCGGGCGGATGGAGCGCAGCACCTTGACCTTCTCGTCGCGGATGGCGTCCGCGTCGAGCGCGACCGGCGGCTCCATCGCGACGATCGTGAGCAGCTGCAGGAGGTGGTTCTGCACGATGTCGCGCGTGATGCCGACGCGCTCGTAGAACTTGCCGCGCCCCTCGATGCCGATGTCCTCGGCGACGGTGATCTCGACGTGGCTGACGTGGTTGCGGTTCCACAGCGGCTCGAAGATCGCGTTGCCGAACCGCAGCACGATGAGGTTCTGGATGGTCTCCTTGCCGAGGTAGTGATCGATCCGGTAGAGCTGCGACTCGTCGATGTAGCGGTAGAGCTGCTGCGAGAGCGCCTGCGCGGAGGCCTTGTCCTCGCCGAACGGCTTCTCGACGACGACCCGCGCGAAGGGCCGGCCCGGCTCGCGGGTCGCGCGCGGCAACAGGCCCGCGTCCGACAGGGCGCGCACCATCCCGAGCACGTCCTGGGGCGCGACGGCGAGGTAGTACACGCGGCTGCCCGAGGTGCCGTGCGACGCGTCGAAGGCCGAGAGGCGCGCCTGCAGCGCGGCGTACGTCTCCGGCGACTCGAACGTGCCGGCGACGTACGCGACGCCCTCGGCGAGCCGGCTCCACGCGGCCTCGTCGATGGGCCCCGAGCGCGAGTACCGCTCCACTCCCTCCTTCATCTCGCCCGCGAACGACGCGTCGCTCTTCGGGCGACGCGCGACGCCGATCGCGGCGAACCCCGACGGGAGCGCCTTCGAGAGCGCGAGGTTGTAGAGCGCGGGGAAGAGCTTGCGGCGCGTCAGATCGCCCGACGCGCCGAAGATGACGAGCGCCGAGGCGGCGGCCTCCTCGGCGAGGTGCTCGGTCTGCATCGGCGGATGCTAGTGCCGCGCACCCGAAGTCGCGAGGGGATCGGCGCGCGGCGCGCTCAGAAATCCACGCTCACAGCCCGACGATGTTGTGGCCGGCGCCGCCGTGCTTGCGCATCACGTCGCGGCTGTCGACGATGAGCCGGGCCTCGCGGCGCATCCGCGCGTAGTCGACGTCGTCGTGGTCGGTGACGATGACCACGACGTCGTACGGCGCGAACGACGCCGCAGGATCGACGCTCTTCATCCTCACGCCGTGCTCGTCGACCTCGGGCACCCACGGATCCATGTACTCCACCTTCGCGCCGCGCCGCTCGAGCTCCGCGATGACGTCGAACGCGGGCGACTCGCGCATGTCGGTGATGTTCTTCTTGTACGCGACGCCGGAGATCAGCACGCGCGAGCCCTTCACGCTCCTCTCGCGGTCGTTCAGCGCGTCGGTCACGATGCCGACGACGTAGCTCGGCATCGTGCTGTTGACCTGGTCGGCGAGCTCGATGAACTTCGCCTGGAACTTCAGCTCGCGGAGCTTCCACGAGAGGTACAAGGGATCGATCGGGATGCAGTGCCCGCCGAGCCCCGGCCCCGGGTAGAACGGCATGAACCCGAACGGCTTCGTCGACGCGGCGCGCACGACCTCGAACACGTCGATGCCGAGCCGCCGCGCGATCTGCGCCGTCTCGTTGACGAGGCCGATGTTCACCGCGCGGAAGGTGTTCTCGAGCAGCTTGACCATCTCGGCCGTGTCGGTGCTGGAGACGGGGACGACCGTGTCGATGATCTGCGAGTAGAGCGCCTGCCCGACCACGATACACGCGGGCGTCGAGCCGCCGAGCACCTTCGGCGTGTTGCGCGTGCCGTAGCGCTTGTTGCCCGGATCGACGCGCTCGGGGCTGAAGCACACGAACACCTGCTCGCCGAGCGCGAAGCCCTGCGTGAGCTTCGGCACCATCACCTCGCGGGTCGTGCCCGGGTACGTCGTCGACTCGAGCACGATGAGCATGCCCGGGTGCTGGTGCGCGACGATCTCCTCGGTCGCGGAGACGATGTAGCTGATGTCAGGTTCTTTGGTCTTGTTGAGCGGCGTCGGGACGCAGACGATCACGCAGTCCGCCCGCCCGAGCACGGCGGGATCCGTCGAGGCCGAGATCTTCCCGCCGGCGACGAGCGGCTGGACGACGTCGGTCGGGATGTCCTCGATGTACGACGTGCCCCCGGAGAGCGCCGCGACCTTGCGGGGATCCTTGTCGTACCCCGTGACGTGAAACCCGGCCTTCGCGAGCTCGACGACCAGCGGCAGGCCGACGTAGCCGATGCCGATGACGACGATCTCCGCGCTGCGATCCGCGATCTTCTCCTCGAGTGCCTTCACGCGCGCCCGACTACCGCAGGGTCGCGCGGGTGTCGATCGCGTCAGGGCTGGCGCACCGACAGGATGGTCGCCATGCCGCCGGCCGCGTGCGTCAAGAGGTGACAGTGCGCCATCCACTCGCCGGGCAGCGCGGGGCGCACGAGCACCCGCCGCGTCGAGAACGGCTCGAGCGCCGTCGTGTCCTCCCACGACTCGAACCCGGGCGGCGCGCCGTCGACCGAGAAGACGCGGAACGGGTGCCCGTGCAGGTGAAACGGGTGGCGCGTGCTCGAGAGGTTCCGCAGCTCGATGACGAGCTCCTGGCCGAGCGGCGCCGGGGTGGGCGTGACGTCGGGGAACCGCTCGCCGTTGATGCGCAGATCGCTGCCCTCGCCGCCTCCGGTGAACACCCACGTCGCGTCGACCGGTCGCGCGAGGTCGACGGCGGGCAGCGCGGGCGCCCCCCACGCTCGCGAGGCAGGCGCGTCGAGCTCGCCGGTCGGCGCGACCGAGAGCAGGGTCACCGCGTCGCCGCCGACCGGGCCGACGACCGAGTCGGGCAGCGCGACGACGTCGAACGGCGAGGCGCCGACGCGCCACTCGACCTCGGCGCGATCCCCTGGCATCAGCGGGACCTCGTCGGCGTCGTGGGGCGCGGGGAGCAGCCCCTGATCGGTGCCGATCACGCGCACCCCGGGCCACGACAGGCGCAGCGGCGCGTCCGCGGACGCGTTGACCAGCCGCGCGCGCACCACCGTGCCCGACGCGAGCGACAGCGACGGGGACCGCGCGCCGTTGACGAGCCACGACTGGCCGCGGCGGTAGTCCACCGACAGCGGCGTGGCGTGCGCGTGCGACGGCGGATCGAACGCCTCGCCCGGCACCTCGGAGAACACGAGCACCACCTCCTCGGCGGCTGGATCGCGCGGATCCTCGATGATGAGCGCGCCGTAGAGGCCCGCCCTCACCTGTGTCACCGCGCCGACGTGCGGGTGGTACCAGAACGTCCCCGCGCGCTCCGCGACGAAGCGATACGTGAACCGCTCGCCGGGCGCGACCGGCGGCGCGCCATGGCCGTCACCGTCCATCTCGTACGGCAGGTGCACCCCGTGCAGATGGATCGTGGTCGGCTCCGCGAGCTGGTTGTCGAGGGTGACCTCGACGGTGTCTCCCACCCGCGCGCGCACCGTCGGCCCTGGGCTCGCGCCGCTGTAGCCGAGCCTCGTCGTCGACCCGCCGAGCGGCGCCGCGCGCAGCGACACCGCGACGTGGTCCGCGCGCGGATCGAGATCGGCCGCGAGCGGCGGCGATCCGAAAGGGGTCGTCACGACCGCATCGCGCGGCCGGTCGAGCTCTCCGCCCGCGCACGCGACGGCGGCGACGACGACGCCGAGCGCCCACGCGCGCCTCATCGCGTCACCTCGACCTCGACGCGGTCCCGCGGGGCCCACCCGCGCTCGTCGGAGAGCCACGGAGGGAAGGCCCGGTGGACGATCCGCGCCGTCACCTTCGGCTTCTCGCACGTGGAGGCGAACGCGTGGTGCGTGACGGCCGCGCGCCCGGGCATCAGGCGATCGTCGAAGAGCACGTCGGTCGCCATGAAGTGAGGCGCCTGCACCCGCCCCGAGGCGTCGACGAGCGCGCGCGCGAACGCGAAGCCGGGCGTGAAGGCGAGGCGCGCCGCCCGCCCGTCCGGCGTCGAGCCCGGCGCGTCCGCGAGCACGATCACGTCGCCCTTCGGCAGCGGGGCGTCGAGCGTCACCAGCCCGTCCGGCGTGACGGCCGTGATGGTGCGGACGCCGGCGAGCGCCTCCTCGGGGAGTCCCTTCTCGGACGCGGGCAGCGCGCCCTTCGCGAAGCGCCCCGGGCCGTCGTAGTCTCGCGGCGCGCCCGAGCGCGTGACGACGCGCAGCTGCTGGCCGATCCGCGCGCCGGGCCAGCGCGACCAGTCCTCGCCGGCCACCTTGCGCGCGTACGCCCCGCCGAGCTCGGGCACGACGTCGCCGCCTGTCGGCGCGAGCGCGACGCCGTCGCAGGTGGCCTCGACGAGCAGCAAGAGCGCGCGCATCGACTCACCGCTCGGCAGCGCGTGGCCGGCGCCGCGGTTGGTGAGCGTCGCGTCGACCTCGAGCGTGGCGCCCACGACGCGGGTCGAGAGGTCGAGCGTCAGCGCGAGCGCCGCGAGATCGCGCTCGCCGCGCGGCCCGCAGAACTTGTGGTCGTGCACGGCGCCCGGCGGGCGAGGCCAGCCCGACGCGAGGTCCGCGTTGGGATCGTGATGCTCTCCGCCCGCGGCGTTCGCGACGTCGAGCCGGCCGCCGTGGCAGCTCTGGCAAGGCACGCCGGCCATCGGCCCCTCCGCCCACTCGGTCGAGGTCGAGTCGACCGCGAGCACGCCGTCGGGCGCGCGCACGGACGGGGCGACCGTCACCGATAGCTCGTGGCAGCCGGTGCACAGCTGGCCGTCCTTGAAGATCGTGCGGCCGACCGAGCCCATGCGCGGCAGGCCGACGTCGCCGTAGGGGCCGAAGGTGATCGGGAGGCGGCCGCTCGGGCCGGGGCCGGGCTCGCTGGGCCGAAGGACGCGGAGCTTGCCGGCGACGCCGGGCGCGCCGAGATCGCGGATGGACTCGACCTTGTGGCAGAGATCGCAGTGGACGCCCCCGTCGAACGCCGCGTCGCGCGCCTCGAGCAGGTCCCTGCCGCCGAGCGCGCCGTCGATCGCGGGCGCGTGGCAGTCCGCGCACCCGGCGAACTTCGTCGCGGTCACGTCGCAGGGCGGGGCCGCGCACGATGGGTTCGCGCGCGCGAGCGCCGAGTCGCCGACGTAGCAGCGCGGCGTGAGGCCGTCGGCGCCGGGGGTGCGCCCGGGGACGCGCGTGCCGCCGACGTCGGCGCACGCGTCGTCGGTGTCGCGCGCCGCCGCGGTGCCGGCGTAGAGATCATGGACGCGGGGGTTCGACGCGGACGTCGAGTGCGCGGACTCCTCGAAGCCCGCGGAGATCGCCCCGTGGCAGTGCGCGCACTCGGCCGCGGTGCCCGCGACGCCCGCGCGACCGGGGGGGCCGAAGCGGTACGCGGGATCGTCGACGTCGGCGTACGCGTGCAGCTCGAGCTCGAGGCGCGTCGACGGATCGACCCGCACGCCGCGCGCGCGCGCCGTCGGGAAGCTCGCGACGATCCAGCGCTCGCCGGGCACGCTGGGGTCGAGCGGGACCTCCGCGTCTCCCTGCCCGTTGGTGGTCACCTTGCGCTCTGCGCCGCCCTGCGACACCGACGCGCCGAAGGCGGGCACGCCGTCGATCGTGACCCGCACCCGCTGCACGGTCGCGGACGGTGCGGCGACGGGCGCCGCGCCCTCGGCGCTCTCGGACGTCTGACACGCGCCCACCGCGCCCGCGGACGCGAGGCTCACGGCGAGCGCGAGGTGCCGCGCGGTCTTCATGGGGTGCGCGTACCACTCCTCTGCGCGTGCCGGGCGCCCAAGGCTTCGCGCATGACGGAGGTCACGCGGCGGGCGCGTCACGGCGAGAGCACCTGACCGCGGTGCTCGAGCGGCGCGTCCGCGGGCCCCGTCATGTCGAACGACCAGACCCCGAGCACGTAGACGAACTGCTGCACCAGCCCCGGCCGGTCGAGCGGAAGGTCGCGCTCGTACGCAACATGCACCTCGAAGGGCGCCCTGTGGAGGATCAGCTCGGGCGTCACGTCGAGCTCGGTCGGCCGGAGCGCGTGGCGCTCCCGGTCGGTGAAGAACGTGGTGTCCACGCCGACCGACACGAGATCGTCGAGCACCGAGAGCTCGACGTGCGCCGCGTAGCGGAGGAGCGCGAGGCCGGTGTTGTCCGGGCGCGCGGCGTACGTCGGGTTGTAGGTAAACCAACCTAGCGTCAGCCACCCCGAGACGTCTCCGCCGTGGAGGGCGGGGCCGAGCTTCCGCGCGAGGGCCGCGAGGGAGTAGAGGTACCGCGCGCGCACGTCGGCGTACGACTGCGAGAAGCCGCTCCTGTCGGCGGGGGCGTCGCGCTCGCCGCGCGCGCCGAGCTCGAGCGCGCCGGGGCCGAGCGGCCACGTCGTCGTGACGCCGGAGATGACGTCCACCTCGCTCGGTCGAAGGACCCGCGCGCCCTTCACCTTGCGATCGGTGAAGAGGTTCACGTCGAGCGGGACGGAGAGGCGGCGCCCGATGAGATCGAGATCGGCGTGCACCGCGTAGCGGAGGAGCGCGAGACCGGTGTTGTCAGGCCGCGCGCCGTAGCTCGGGTTGTGCAGGGAGACGCCGAGCGTGGCCGCGCCGGAGAGGTTGATCCCCTCGTCGGCGCCCTGCACGTCCCCTCCGTGCGCGCTGCCTTGCTTGTCGAGCGCGCGCGCGACGCCTGACGTGAGCAGCCCGGCGAGCGGCAGCGAGAGCGCGAAGAGGAGGGGCGGAGGGTGACGGCGCTGCACGCGGGCGCCCGGTTAGCACGCGCGCCGAGGCGTCGGTGAGCGCGTCGATCCTGAGGGCGCGAGGAAGCCCTCGGAGATCCCGTGCTAGCGTCCGCAGGCGCGCGGTCATGAGCAGGAAGAAATTTCTCGAGGCGCTGCAGCGGGTGAGGCTGGGCGACCACGAGGGCGCGCGGCGCTCGCTCGACGATGTCGATCTGGGGTTCATCCATCGTCGCCTGCAGCACTACCTTGGCCAACCCGACCACCGCGAGGCGGCGGTCGCGCTAGAGGACGCGCTCCGCGCGAGGCTCAGCCCGAGGGAGGTGCCTGCCGACCTGGTGCCTCCGGCCTTCGAGGGGCCGCTGGCGCCCGCCGGCCCGGTCGTGCGCCAGCTCGGGTACATCGACTTCGACCACCCGGAAGCATTTCTCCGCTGGGCGTCAGCCGACTGGGACTCCCTCCCGCCGCTCGATCTCGGCGCGTTGACGTACACGGACGTGTGGGCGCTCGTCGGGCTGGCGTCGTTGCGGCTGCCCGAGCGGGGGAGGCGCCCGCCCGTCGCGGCGCTCGACCAGCGCGGGGTGGGGCGGTTCGCTCACGCCCTTGGGCTGGAGGGGGTGATGGGAGGCGCAGCGCCGACGCTGCTCGAGGCGCAGCGGACCGTGCGGCTGACGCGAGTCTCGAGCAGGGAAGCCATCGAGCCGGTCGCCGAGCGGATCGCGAGCCTGTTGCTCACGGGCGCTCGTACCCAGGACGCGCAGCTCACCGCGCGGTACGTGCTGATCGAGCTGCTCCGGAACGCGATCCAGCACAGCGGCGATCCGCTGGGAGCCGTGGTCGCGGCGCAGCGGATGGACGAGCGCCAGCACCGGGCGCGCCCCATGATCCAGGTCGCAGTGGCAGACGCGGGCGTCGGGATCCCCCGCAGCCTGAAGCGTCAGCACCCTCACCTCGTCGACTACCGGCAGGCGCTCGAGCGCGCGCTCTTGCCCCACATCTCTGGCACCTTTCGCGAGGGGCTCACGGGCAGCTTCGAGAACGCCGGCCTCGGGCTCTACGTGATCAGCGAGATGGCGCGCAAGACGGGGGGTCGCATGCTGCTCGCGACCCCTGGCGCCGCGCTGGTGCTCCGCGCGGGGGCCGAAGGGCCCAGGTTCCTGCAGCCGCCGGGCGTGGGGTTCCCCGGGACGCTCGCCGCGTTCGAGCTCCCGATCGACGCGGAGCGCACGTACACCGAGCTCATCTCGTCGATCCTTCGCACCGCGGAGCTGCGCACCCCGAAGCGGCAGACCCACCGCTGGCTGGTGTACCGGCCGGAGCAGGCGGCGACTGTCGTTCACCTGCGCGAGGCACGCGAGGACACACTGGCGGCGGCGCGCGTCGCGGAGACGAGCCTGCGTCCCGCCATCCTCGAGCGACGCGCGGTCGTCCTCGACTTCGACGGCCTCGATCTCTGCACCCAGAGCTGGCTCCACGCGTTGCTGTACGAGGCGGTGCGGCTCGCCTGGGCGCTGCAGACCCCGGTGCACGTGGTGAACGCCGAGCCCGCGGTGGTCGAGGGGCTGCGGTTCCTCGAGGCGTACGCGCTCGGCGGGTGACCGCTCGTCCATACTGACCCCGCGCTCACCTCTCACGCCAGCTCCCCGACGTGATGCGCCGTCGGGACCGAGCGTGCGCGCGGCCTCATCCCGAGTTGCACGAAAGTTTGCTTCGCGCTGTCCACCCCCCTCCGGGCGTCGGGTGTGCCTCGTGGATTGACAGGAGCCACGTCGAGTGGTCCATTCTCGACCCGAGGTTTCTCATGCACAGTCGTGACGGGAGCAAGTTCACTCGGGCGGCAACCTCCGCAACGCGCTTGCTGTTGCCCTTGCTCGTGGGAGCGTGTGCGTCCGGCGCAGGTTCAGAAGGGGCCGTGGATCGGGTAGCAGCCGCGGTCGATCGGGGCTCGCCTGACATCGACGGTCCTGACCGCGACTTCGTCCTGACCGTCGATGGCGGCAGTCCTGAGGATCCGTACACCCACCTCGGGGGCAAGTGCACCGGAACCCTCATCACTCCGAACCACGTGCTGACCGCTGCACATTGCTTCCCACCTGGCAGCGTCACGGGAGTGGCCGTCAGCCTCGGTCGGGTACGGCCCGACGGTGCGCTCCCGGTCTCCGCGAAGATTGTCTCGGGTGTCGTGTTTCCAGGATGGAAGGCGGGGTCGAACGACCTCGCGGTGGTGCGATTGGATCGGCGCATCCTTGGCGTTGCGGTCGCTCGCCGCCCCTACATGGGCGTGCTCCCCCAGGCCCCGATCTTCACGTCTGGAGGGAGGAGGTGGTTCGAGGCCGAGTGGCGCGGCTACGGGGAAGATCGCAGCAGCCTATGCGTTCCAGCCGGACAGAGCGGCCCGGCCGGCGTGCGGCAGATTGGCAAGGGCATCATCGGCGAGGCCGTCACTCCGAGCGCTGGCGAAGACCTGCTGCAGCTTCCACTCCCGTTCACCGACCCCCCTCAGGTCCCGAGCCCGGGCGACTCCGGCGGCCCCGTCTTTCTGACGTTCGACTCCGGCTGGTTGCAGGTCGGGGTTACGTCGGCGACCGCGAAGGACACCTGCGACTTCGGGTTGTTCAGCCCCGTCTACCGGGGTGCAAATGCCTTCTGGCTGACCGGCGCGATGGAGACGTTCCTCGGGTCAGAGCAATGGCACGGCGAGGACAGCCCGGACGCCGGGCCCGACGCCGACTTTGTCGATGACGTCGACGACAACTGCCCGTTCGACTACAACCCCGACCAGCTCGACAGCGACGGCGACGGCCTCGGCGATGTGTGCGACAACTGCCCGAAGGTCGAGAACGTGGACCAGCTGAACTCGAACGTCGAGACAGAGCTCGTCAACTTCGACTCGGTCGTGCACGACTACGGGGTGCACGTGACGCAAGAGAACGCGTCGTCGGATCTCGTCAAGTTTCGGACGAACCACTACCTGGGCGACGCATGCGAGCCAGTGAACCTGGTGCGCGCCAGCTTGGTCGACCACTACGAGCCGGAGACGCTCGCGATCGCCCGCACGGTGCTCGAGGGCAGCTTGCACGCACAAGCGCCCGTCTCTCCCGCCAGCTACGGATTTCGGTACTGCGAGTGCCCAGGAGGTGGCGCGACGCTGGAGGCTCGTGTCGACTGCGCTCGCGCCACTTGCAGGTCCAAGCTCGGCCAGGGGACCCAGGACCTCTTCAGTTCGGCGGCCACGGGCACGGAGTGGGCGCGCATCACCGTCGACGGGGTGAAGTCGGAGCAGGTGCCGGGGCTGTTCCTCCAGGACGCCGGGACGGCCTTCTCGCACCGGTGGAACTTCGGACTGGATGTCGACATCTTGGAGCTGACGGGGGTCGAGACGCGCCCGGGGCTGCTGCTCGCGCATGCACGCAAGGGGGTGTCCTATACGGACGCCGGCCCCGCGGCCGACATCCCCACCCGGTACATCGATAGGTCCAACGTTCTGCTGGACGGCCGCGCATCGATTCGCCACCCCGACCCCGACGTGCCCGGGGCGCCGTCGTCGCCCATCCCAACTCCTGCACCGCCGTCGCTGGGCATCCACATCCCCCAGAACTGGTGCCTCGACTGCGGCATCGGAACGCGCCCGCCCTTCTTTCACTTCGTCGGCGATCGCGTCGACGTGTTGACATCGTCGCAGCGGTTGCACGTGACGCCACGGGTGGCTCCCGCGGTGAGGAGCCTGTTCGGCACCGGTTTGTTGCTCGGGGCCGATGAGCCGACTGCGGTCGTCTCGTCGCGCGGGAGCTGGTCGGCGGTGCACCTGAGCGACACCGGGCAGCTGACCACGGTGCTGACCACCGGCGCTGACGGCATTCGGTCGCGGTACGTGGATGGCGGCGGGGACGGGCCGCGAGCCGCGAGGGCAACGACATGGTCGCCACCCGCGCCGTCGGGGGGCGTGGCGTGGGCCGCATCGAGCTCGCGTGATCTGGTTTTCCGGGTCGCCGAACGCGCGCTGTGGACGCTGAGTGTCGGCGAGAACGTGTGGCGGAACGTTCCGCTGCTCGGCGACGTGTTGCCAGGCAACGTTGTGAGCGCCGCGTATCACTACCCGACGCGGTCGCTGTACGTGCTCGACGAGATCAAGCTTGGAGGATTCACGACGGCACGCCTGCTGCGATGGGGAGAGGGTCACCAGTTCGAGATGGTGGCTAGTTGGCCGCGACTGACGCGAACCGACGCGCACCTGTCAGCGACAGATGACGGCGATCTCCTGATCGCGTTCAGTCGCGGCGGGAGCACCCACATGGTGCAGTTGCACCGCGGCGAGACGGGCTGGCGAACGAGGCGTTTGCACACGCTGGCTGGCCGGCTGTTGGCGAGACCGCAGGCGAACGGGCAGTGGGTGTCGGTGGCCGTCTCGCAGGGAAAGAAGTGGATGATCCGCGACATCGCGCGTGCGAACATGACGACGGTCGACAAGCCATGCGGACACGACTTCTGGTAGCCACGCTCGCGGTGGCCTCGACAGCGGGCGCAGGCAAGCTCGCCGGATGCGGCGGTGTGGAGCGCAACACGCCGGCCGCCAAGGGAGGCGGTGCAGGCGTCGTCGTCGCGGGTGGAGCAGGGTCGGGTGGAATTGCGCCGGTGGCGGGCAGGTCCGGCGGCGGGGGCGGAGGGGGATCGTCAGGCGCCGGAGGGGTGCCCGTGGCGGGCGCCGGGGGGACGGCGGGTGCGGGTGGGTCTGGCGCCGCTGGCGTGGCCGGGGGGAAACCAGCCGACGACCTCCCTGGGTGGGAGTCGTATCTTCAGGTGCGCGCCGACTGCGTTCTGCGACGGCCCAAGGGGGCCCTCGAAGACCTCGTTCAGCCGCTGGCATGGGCGGCGTGCGACGGTGCGCCCTGCAAACGACTGGTGACGAACTGGTCGGCGGCCGCGAAGGGGAGCATCTTCGCACGGGCCGTGGCCGTGCAAGGCTCAGGTGTTGGGCCGGAATGGATCTCAGTGCTCCAACTGTACGAGGCTCACCCCAAGATACCGGTCACGGCCGTGTTTGACTTGTCGACCGGTGGGGTGCTGTTTGCTCGGGCCTCTGAGTGCCTCACTAGGCATCAATCGGCGACCAATGAGTTGTTTCTCGCGTACGGCGGCTTCGCGATAGGCCTTCAGTTGTTGTGGGGGCCACCCGCGGCGCTGAGCGACGAGCCCAGTGGGCAGCTGCCGTTCGCCATCTTGAACAATCTGACGCTCGGCGCAAAGTACGTGGCCTGGGACACGTCGACCGTGGCGATGATGCCTCGCAACACGGGAGTCTCCTTTTCTGTCAGCTACGACGTGCCCGGGACTTCTTCGTTTCTGGAGTTTGTGGGAGATGACGCCTACTTCATCACGGCCGATCCGAACTTTACGCGCATCTGGGTGCGAAGGGGTGACGGCGGGACGGAGGAGTTGGTGGCAGCGCCTGGCTCGCACGTGGAGGCGCTGTCGAGCGACGGCACGACCATGAGCTGGTTCGTGACGACCGGGCAGTTCGTCAACGCGGAGGGGGCGACGGTGTCGAAGAAGGTCGAGCTGTTCGCGTCGCCGCACGCGAACTCGAAAGCCGGCGTGGTCCCGACCAGGCTTGGCCGGCTCACCTACCTGGAGAACAAGCCGCTCGGGTTCGGCTGGAAGGCGCGTCGGGGCGTCGTGTCCTACGCGGGAGCTCGTCCGTTGACCCTCTTCCGCATGAGTGACGGAGCATTCAAGACGCTTCCGGACTCCCCTCCCATCGCAGGCACGACGTGGGGCGATCTGGTGTGGGCGGACGACCAAGAGGTCATCGTCGTGGTGTTGCAGGGCATCCAGGGCAAGACGATCTTGCGCTACAGGGTCGACGATCTCGGCCCCTGGCAGCCGCTGCCGCAGTAGCTCGGCGGCGTCGACGTCGTCGAACGCGACGCGCGCGGCCGGCGCGGCCGAGCTACCTGGTGTCGCCGGTCGGCGGCGCGGCGGGCTCGGGAGGCTTGGGTGCGGCGACGTCGGGACGTCGTCGTCGGCCTTCGCCGCGTGGGCGTCCCCACCCCGCGCTCACCTCTCACGCCAGCTCCCCGACGTGATGACGGGGCACCCCTCTACCTGCGCGCGCAGGAGCATGTACGCGTCCACGCTCTCGCCGCCGACCGCGATCGACGTGCGCCGGTAGAACGTCGGGTGCCCCTCGAGCCGATCGAGCGCGGCGAGCGTCGCGTCGTCGACCTCGTACACCTCGCCCACGACGGCCTGCGCGCCGCCGCGCACGAGCCCGGGGAACCCGCCGAGGTGACGGAGCTCGAACCCAGGCTGCGTCTCCGTGGGGCAGAGGAGCCGCGCGCGCGCGAGCAGGTGGTGGTTCGGCTCGCCGGCGAGCAGCGGCCCGGACACGAACACGCGGGTCGCCGCGTCGCAGCGCGCGCCCGCGGCCCTCGCGAGCGGCTCGACGTCGAGGCCGAGCCGGCGGTAGGCGCGCCAGATGAGCGCGAGGTAGCCCTCGCTCGGCGCGCCGCGCTCGGAGCTCGTGTGCACGTAGACCTGCGCGTCGCGCGCCCCGCCGCGCGCGTCGGTCACGTGCCGGCGTACGCGGTCGTAGACGCGCGGATGGCCCTCGCACCGGTCGAGCGCGCCGAGGTCCTCCTCGTCGAGCTCGATCAGCGTCCCTTGCACGGCGGCGCCCGGCGCGCGCTCGACGGACGCGACGGCGGCGCCCCAGCGCGCGCTGCGCCCGGCGAAGACGAGCCTGTGGTTCGGCAGCGTGGCGAGTGTGAGGACGCGCGCGCGCGGGCACCGACCGAGCAGCTGCGCCTCGTCGAGGTTCGAGCCGTACGCGAAGACCAGCGAGCGCCGCACGCTCGCTACCGCCTCGTCGCGGTCGACGCGCCTGGGCCGACGCCGCTGACGATGCCCATCGCGTCGAGCGCGCGCACGACGTCGCCGGCGGACGCCGGGCGATCGTCGGGGGACTTCGCGAGCAGCGACGAGACGAGCGCGGCGAGATCGTCGGGGACCGGCTCGCGCCTGCCGACCAGCGGCGGCGCCGGATCGCGCAGGATGTGGACGAACACCTCGACCTTGCCGCCGCCGCCGAACGGAGGCCGCCCCGTCAGCGCCTCGAACGTCACGACCCCCGCCGCGAACAAATCTGACGCTGGGGTGACCGCGACGCCCTTCACCTGCTCCGGCGACATGTAGAGCTGCGTGCCCATCACGGCCTCGGGCGCCCTGTCGCGCTGCTGGCTCGCGATCCGCGCCACGCCGAAATCGAGGATCTTCACCGTGCCCACGTCGATGTTGCGCCCCACGAGCAGCACGTTCGCGGGCTTCAGATCGCAGTGGATGATGCCCTTCGCGTGGGCGGCGCCGAGGCCTCGCATCAGCTCGCGCAGCACCATCGCCGCCTGCGGCACGCGCAGGCCGTTGCGGCGGACGATCCGGTCGGCGAGCGTCTCGCCCTCCAGCTTCTCCATCACGATGTACGGCGTCGTCCCGTCGACGAAGCCCGCGTCCATCACCTGCACGATGGCCCGGTGCCCGATGGTGCCCGCGGCGCGCGCCTCGTGGAGGAACCTCGTCACCGCGTCGTGCGTGTCGGCGTAGCGCGGGTGGATGATCTTCAGGGCGACCGAGCGGCCGAGGAAGAGGTGCTCGGCCTCGTACACGATGCCCATCCCGCCGACGCCGAGCAGCGAGCGCAGCCGGTACTTGCCGTCGACGGTGGCGCCGATGCGCGACACGGCCGCGACCATCGTCGCCGACGAGCGGGTGCCATCCATCGTGGCGCACATTCTCCACGGGAGGCACGGCGCGACAACCGCGATCCTCGCGATCTAGCGGAATTCATTGACTACTTTCTCCCACCCGATCGGCGGCCCGCGCGGTCGACGCGCGCGGAGGTGAGGCGACGGGGCGTTGCCACGGCCCGCGCGTTGGTGGCAGATAGCGACCACGCCGATGATCCACGAGCCCCTCGACGACGCTCCCTCTGGCTTCTCCTCCGGCGGCGACTCGCCCGGCGATGCGGCGCTCGACGCCATCCGCGCGTCGGTCGTCGAGTGGCGGCGCGGGCCCGTCGCGGCCTCCGAGGCGAAGGTGCCGCCGCGCGCGAGGGCGTTCGAGACGTGGAGCGGGATGCCCGTGCCCGACGTGCTGACGCCCGCCGACGTGCGGCCCGACTACGCGCGCGAGCTCGGGCTGCCGGGGGAGTTTCCGTTCACGCGCGGCGTCCAGCCGACGATGTACCGCGGGCGGCTGTGGACGATGCGGATGTTCGCCGGGTTCGGCACGCCCGAGCAGACGAACGCGCGCTTCAAGTACCTGCTCGGGCAGGGGCAGACGGGCCTCTCGACCGCCTTCGATTTCCCGACCTTGATGGGCTACGACTCGGACTCGCCGCGCTCGCTCGGCGAGGTGGGGATGTGCGGCGTCGCGGTCGACACGCTGCGCGACATGGAGGTGCTCTACGGAGGCATCCCGCTCGACGAGGTCACGACGTCGATGACCATCAACGGGCCCGCGATCGTTCTCTTCGCGTTCTACGTCGCGCTCGCGGATCTGCGCGGCATCCCGCGCGCGAAGATCGGCGGCACGGTCCAGAACGACTGCCTGAAGGAGTTCATCGCGCAGCACGCGTGGGTCGTGCCCCCTCGCCCCGCGATGCGCGTCGTCACCGACATGATCGAGTTCGCGTCGAGGGAGGTGCCCCGCTGGAACTCCGTCTCGATCAGCGGCTACCACATCCGCGAGGCCGGGGCGACGGCCGCCCAGGAGCTCGCGTTCACGCTCGCCGACGGGCTCGCGTACGTCGAGAGCGCGATCGCGCGCGGCCTCGACGTCGACGAGTTCGCGCCGCGGCTGTCGTTCTTCTTCGACGTGCACAGCGATTTCTTCGAGGAGATTGCGAAGTTTCGCGCGGCGCGGCGCCTGTGGGCGCGGCTGATGAAGGAGCGCTACGGCGCGAAGAAGGCCGAGAGCATGAAGCTGCGCACGCACGCGCAGACGGCCGGCGTGTCGCTGACGGCGCAGCAGCCCTACAACAACGTCGTGCGCGTGGCGCTGCAGGCGATGGCGGCCGTGCTCGGCGGCACGCAGAGCCTGCACACCAACAGCCTCGACGAGACCTACGCGCTGCCGACGGAGGAGTCGGTGAGGATCGCGCTCCGCACGCAGCAGATCATCGCCGAGGAGACGGGCGTCGCGAACACGATCGATCCGCTCGGCGGCAGCTACCTCGTCGAGCACCTCACCGACCAGCTCGAGCACGAGGCGCGCGACTACATCCGGCGCATCGACGACATGGGCGGCATGGTGGCGGCCGTCGAGAAGGGCTACCCGCAGCGGGAAATCGCCGCCTCGGCGTACAGGTTCCAGCGGCAGCTCGACGCGGGCGAGCGCGTGATGGTCGGGGTGAACCGCTACACGACCGAGTCCGACGCGAAGATCCCGCTCCTGCGCATCGACGAGGCGGTGCAGCGCCAGCAGATCGCCGCGCTCCAGGAGGTCAAGGCCAAGAGGGACGCCGGCCGGCACCGCGCCTCGCTCGACGCCGTCGCCGAGGCCGCCGCCTCGGGCGCGAACCTGATGCCGTCGATGATCGACGCCGCGAAGGCGTACGCGACCGAGCAGGAGCTGTGCGACGTCCTGCGCCGCGTGCTCGGCACGCACGCCGACCCGGCCGAGTTCTGACCAAGGGCCTGCGCAGAAATACCCGAAGCTGCGCGGCGGCCCTACTCCTTGCAGAACTTGTTGAAGCCATCGATGAGCGCCTGCTCCTTGTCGTCGAGCGATTTCATGGCCTTCTCCGCGGCCTCGGCCTTCGCGCCGAGCGCGTGCATCGCGCCGATCTGCTTCGTCGAGCTGGCGTAGGCGTCGCGCACCCTCTTCGCGGTGGCGCGCAGCTCGTCGCCCTTCCACGGGGCCTTGTCCATCAGCGCGAGCGCCTTGTCGACGTTCGCCTGGTCGGTCGGATCGTTCGGGAGCGACTGCATCGCCTCCGCGAAGGCCTTGCAGCCCGGTGCCTCGGCCTTGCCCTGCTCGGAGGAGCACGCCGCGCCCCACGCGTCGATCGCGCCCTTCAGCGCGGCGCCGACCTTCTGCATCTCCGCGTCCGCCGTGGCGATGGCGTCGATCGCGTCGGCGAGCGAGCCGGCGTCCGCGGAGGCCTTCGAGTAGAGGGCGCCGTACTCGGTCTGCACCTTCTTCAGCTCGGGCACCGTGATCGTGAGCTTGCCCATCGCGTCGGCCGCGTTCTTCGTGACCGTCGCCACCTTGCGCATCTCGGCCGCGTGCTCGGCCGCGTCGCCGGGCTTCTTCGCGCCGGCGCGCATCATCGCGTCGGACGTGGGGTTGATGACGCCGACCATCGCCTGGCACTCGGGGGCCTTCTTGCTGCAGCCCGCGGCGAGCGCGGCGAGGACGAGGACGAGCGCGGCGGGGCGAGGGGAGGAGCTCACGCGAGGGGTTAGAGCGGACCGCGCGCGCTCGGTCAACGGGCGCATGCGCTCGCGCCGGCGTAACAGGACGACGTCGTCCTCGGTGAAGACCTCGCGCGTGTCCCGCTTCACGCGCCGCAGCTCCGCGAGCTCGAGCCACACGAGGCCCCCCTCCACGCGCGCGCGGAAGCGGTGCACCCCCTCGCCGGGGACGCCGTCGCTCCGCCCGTCGGCCAGCCGAAAATCCCAGCCGTGGTACGGGCACACCATGTGCTCGGCCTCGACGATCGCGGCGTCGAGCGGCGCGGCGCGGTGGGGGCAGCGCCCGTAGAACACGTGCACCTCCTCCTTCGTGCGGATGGCCACGAGCTCCACGCCCTCCGCGAGGAACCTCGTCGGCGATCGCAGCGGCAGCTCCCGCAGCGGCGCGAGCGCGACCGCGTCGCCCTCCACACGGAGCGGCGGGAGCGCCGAGCGGTGGAGGAACCTCCGCGCCGGTGCGGCCGCCTCGCTCGCCTGCGGGCCCTCCGCGACCGGCGCCTCTCCGAGCAGCGCGCGCTGGTAGGCGGCGCGGGCCTCCGCGGCGATCGAGCGCAGGGTCTGCTCGACGCTGGCCACGCCGAGCCGCCTCGCCATCTTCAGGTTGCTCTCGGCGATCTTGTCGAAGAGCGGCTGCTGCTTCGGCCGGGAGAGGTACTCCCAGATCTCGCTCGGCGGCACGTAGATGTCCTTGCTGCTCCGGCCGGCGTAGATGGCCTCGATGGCGTCGAGGCGCACCCACTGGATGGTCGGATCGGGCGCGCGGCGAAACAGCGGGATGATCGTGTACGCGTCGCGCTCGGTGTACGGGAGCCCAGGGTGCAGCGGCGCGACCGCGTACGTCTCTCCGCCCGGCAGCCGCGCGTTGCCGGCCGAGGTGACGTCATGACAGAAGTCTCGAAACTCCGCGTGGTGCACCTCCAGCATCGGGAAGATCACCTGGATGACGGCCTTCTGCGGCTGCGTCGCGGCCTCCGCCATCAGCTCGAGGACGGGCCCGGCGTCGGGTGAGTGTGCAAAGTGAACGTGCCGCGCCGTCACCCCCTGCAGCCGTCCGCCGCGCGAGAACGGGCAGATGGAGTGCTCCTCGAGGAACGACTGTACATAGCGATCGTTCGCCGTCAGCGCGACCGCCCGCGCCCTCCGCTTCGCGTCGTCGTCGAGCGCTGGCAACAGCTCGCCAGGCACCGCTGGCACCCGCGGGGGCTGCTTGGTGAGCACGCCGTCGCGCCGCGCGCCGAGGTAGGTCTCGAGGAGGATGGCGTCTTCGTGGGGTGAGGGCATCCGCGGTGGTTCTCCCGCTCGCAGCCTCGTCGGTCGGAGTGTGCCGAGCAAGCCTCACGTTGGGCATCACTTGGCAAGCGCAAGACTTGCAGCGGGGCGCTCGGGGACAGCGCCAGGCCTGCGCGTCGCGGGGGGCGCTGTCACCGCGCCGTGCTACCAGGGGCGCTCGTCGATGCTCGAGGCGTCCTCGATCACGGCCCTGCTCGGGCCCACCAACACCGGCAAGACCCACCGCGCGGTCGAGCGGATGCTCCAGCACGCGACGGGGATGATCGGCCTGCCGCTGCGGCTGCTCGCGCGCGAGGTGTACGACAAGGTCGCCGCGCGGGTGGGCGCGGCGCGCGTGGCGCTCGTCACCGGCGAGGAGAAGCGCGTGCCACGCCGCCCCGATTACTGGGTGGCGACGGTCGAGGCCATGCCGGTCACGCGCGATCTCGACTTCGTCGCGATCGACGAGGTGCAGCTCGCCGAGCACGACGCGCGCGGCCACACGTTCACCGCGCGGCTGCTCGACGCGCGCGGCAGGAGGGAGACGTATTTCCTGGGGTCGTCGTCGATGGCCGGGCTGCTCGAGCGGCTGGTCCCCACCGCGCGGCGCGAGCCCACGTCGAGGCTCTCCCGCCTCCGCTACGTCGGGGCGACCGAGCTGCGTGATCTCCCGCCGCGGTCCGCGGTCGTCGCGTTCAGCGCGTCGCGCGTCTACGAGCTCGCGGAGCGGCTGCGCGCGCGGAGGGGCGGCGCCGCGGTGGTGATGGGCGCGCTCTCGCCGCGCACGCGCAACGCGCAGGTCGAGATGTTCCAGTCGGGCGAGGTCGACTACCTGGTCGCGACCGACGCGATCGGGATGGGCCTGAACCTCGACCTCTCGCACGTGTCGCTCGCCGCGCGGCAGAAGTTCGACGGGGGCAAGCTGCGCGAGCTGACGGACGCCGAGCTCGCGCAGATCGCCGGGCGCGCCGGGCGTCACGTCTCCCACGGCACCTTCGGCGTCCTGCCGCCGACGTTCCTCTCGCCCGGGGCCGCGCTCGCGATCGAGGAGGGGCTCGTCCGGCCGGTCCGCGCGGCGTGGTACCGCAGCTCGACGCCGGACCTCGCGTCGGTGGCGTCGCTGCAGGCGTCGCTGCGCGAGCCGCCCCGCCGCGCCGGGCTCCGGCTCATCCCGCCGCCGGTCGACGAGCAGGCGCTGCTCCTGCTCTCGCGGCGCGCCGACGTCGCGCGCCTCGCCGCCGGCCCGGGCGCGATCGCGCGGCTGTGGGAGGCCTGCAAGATCCCTGATTTTCGCGCGGCGGGGGCCGCGTCTCACGCGGCGCTCGTCGCCGAGGTGTTCCTCGAGGCGGAGGCGCGCGGGGGCCTCTCCGACGCGTGGCTCGACGCGAGGATCGCGCGGCTCGAGGACGACGGCGGATCGATCGACGATCTGCTCGACCGCCTCGCCGCGGTGCGCACCTTCACGGTCCTCTCGAACAAGGAGGGGTGGACGGCCTCCGCCGACGCGTGGCGCGAGCGGACCACGGCCCTCGAGGACAGGCTGTCGGACGCGCTGCACGCCCGCCTCGTCGAGCGCTTCGTCGAGCGCCAGAGCAAGCGCCGCGGCGGTCGTCGAGCGCGCGTCGATCCGTCCCACCCGTTCGCCCGCCTCGCCGCCCGCGAGCAGCGCGACGAGCCCGCGCCGGCGGCGCCGCTGCACGAGCGCGCGCTCCTGGCAGAGTGGGACGACCTCGAGCTCGGCGCGAGCGGCCTCTTGTCGCTGGACGGCGAGCACGTAGGTAGGTTGACCAAGGGTGCGCGCCCGTCACGGCCGGAGCTGTCGCCGCTCGGTGTCGAGGGGGGCGGCGCCGACGTCGTCGCGCGCCTCTCGCGGAGGCTCTCCTCCCACGCGCGGGAGCTCGCGAGAGCGCTGCTGGGGCCGCTCGCCGAGCTCGATGGCGGCGCCTCTCCCGGCCTGCGCGCGCTCGCGCACGCGCTCGAGTCTTCGCTCGGCTCGGCGCCGCTCGACGAGGTCGCGGCCATGGTCGCCGCCCTCCGCGCGGACGAGCGCGCGCGGCTCGCCTCGTCTGGCGTCGTGTTCGGCAGGGCGTGCGTCTACGTCGCGGCGGCGATGGCGCCGCGCGCGCTCGGCGTCCGCGCGGTGCTGGCGACGGTCTGGCTGGGCCTCCCGCGCCCGCTCATCGTCGACCTCGACGCCCCCGTCGTGCGGTCGTCACTGGATGAGCCCGTCGCGGCGTGGCGCCTCGCCGGCCACGTGGCGCTCGGTGACCGCATGGTGCGGGGCGACGCGCTGGAGCTCGCGCTCGGGCTGCCGCCCCGCGGGGCCGCCGAGCGCCTCCGCGTCTCGCGCCACGAGCTTCGATCGTTGTGGCGCGCGCTCTCGATGGAGCACGAGCTGGACGGGCCAGCGGGCCCCTGATCGGTGCTAGCGTCCCCGCGCGAATGTCGCGCTCGGTCCCGCCCGCCTCCCGTGACGTGCTCGTCCCGCTCATCGCCGCGCTGCTCGCCGCCGAGCGCCGCATCGCGATGCTCGAGCGTCGCCTCTCGGACGCGCGCTGGCTCGGGCCCGGCGAGGAGCCGAGCGACCGCGACAAGGCCGTCGCGCAGGCGCGCGTGCGCGAGTCGCTCGGTGGGTTCGCGCTCCCCGCCGGCGAGGACTGGGATGATCTCTGACGACGCCGTCGCCCGGGCCGCGGCGCTCGTGGCCCGCGCCGACGCGCTCGTGTTCGCGGCGGGGGCGGGGATGGGGGTCGACTCGGGCCTGCCGGATTTTCGCGGCAACGAGGGGTTCTGGCGGGCGTATCCGCCGTACGCCGCGCTCGGGCTCGACTTCGCCGATCTCGCGAACCCCGCGTGGTTCCGCCGCGATCCGGGCTTCGCGTGGGGCTTCTACGGCCACCGGCAGGCGCTCTCCCGCCGCACCGTCCCGCACGAGGGCTTCGCGAGGCTGCTCGACGCCGCGGCGCGCGCGCACGCGTTCGTGTTCACGTCGAACGTCGACGGGCAGTTCCAGCGCGCGGGCTTCTCCGAGGACGCGATCGTCGAGTGCCACGGCTCGCTGCACCACCTGCAGTGCCTCGACGGCTGCGGCCAGCCCATCTTCCCTGCGACGCACGCGGACGTCGACGTCGACCCGGAGTCGTTCCGCGCGCGCGGCCCCTTGCCGTCGTGCCCGAGCTGCGGCGGCCTCGCGCGCCCGAACGTGCTGATGTTCGGCGACCGCGGCTGGGACGACGCGCGCACCGACGCGCAGCGCGATCGGCTCGCCCGCTTCCTCGCCGGGCGTCGCGGCGCGCTCGTCGTCGTCGAGTGCGGCGCCGGCGTGTCGATCCCGACGGTGCGCGCGTTCTCGGAGCGGCTCGCCTCGGCCGGCGCGGCGCTCGTCCGGATCGATCCGCGCGCCTGCGAAGCGCCCGTCGGCCACGTCGGGCTACCGCTGGGCGCGCGCGCGGCGCTGTGCCAGATCTTCCCGTGATGAAGCCCCTCGTCGCCACCCTCCTCTGCGTCGTCGCGGTCGCCGCGGTCGCGGCCTGCTCCGAGAAGGAGCCCGAGCAGCTCCCGGCGGCCGACGCGGGCGCCCACGTCGGCTGCCTCGACGGGCGCACCGGCGCAGAGGGCGCGTGCAAGGACGCCGGCGCCGACGCGGCCGACGGGGGCTGAACACCCGGAATTCGCCCGAATTCTCGTGGCGCTGGGCCCGCGCTCGCGTTATGGGCGAGCTGCAAAGCCATGGCGCTCAGTTTCGACGAGTACGGCATCAACGCCGGTTTCATCGAGGAGCAGTACCTTCGTTACCTGGAGAACCCGCAGCACGTCGACGAGTCGTGGCGGGTGTTCTTCCGCGCGCGCGGCGCGAACGGCGCGCTGCCGAACGGCGCGTCGAGCGGCGCGGAGGCCGGCCTGCACGCGCCCGCCTACGCCCAGGCGCAGGTGACGAACCTCGTCAACGCGTACCGCCGCCGCGCGCACCTGTACGCGGACATCAACCCGCTCACCGACGCGCCGACGGAGCGCGCGCACCTCGCGCTCTCCCAGTTCGGGCTCTCGGACGCCGACCTCGACCGCACCTTCTCGACCGGCGATCTCCCCGCGCCGAGGACCGCGAAGCTCCGCGACATCATCGCGCTGCTCGAGGAGACCTACTGCCGCTCGATCGGCGTCGAGTTCCTCTCCAGCGACGATCCGGAGATGCGCTGGCTCCAGACGCGGATGGAGAGCTCGAAGAACCGCATCGAGCTCGGCAAGGAGCGCCAGCTCCACATCCTCACGTGCCTCACGGACGCCGAGACGATGGAGCAGTTCCTCCACAAGAACTTCGTCGGCGCGAAGCGGTTCTCCCTCGAGGGCGCCGAGTCGCTGATCCCGCTGCTCGATCTGCTGATCGACGAGGCGGGCAAGCACGGCGTCGAGGAGCTCGTCCTCGGCATGGCCCACCGCGGCCGCCTGAACGTGCTCGTCAACATCATGGGCAAGGATCCGCGCGAGCTGTTCGCCGCGTTCCAGGACCAGAAGCCCGAGCAGCACCTCGGCTCCGGCGACGTCAAGTACCACCTCGGCTACTCCAACGATCGCACCACCAGCTCGGGGCACAAGGTGCACCTGACGATGGCTGTCAACCCGAGCCACCTCGAGTTCGTCAACCCCGTCGTCGAGGGGCGCGCCCGCGCGAAGCAGGACCGCCGCGACGATCCGACCCGGAAGCGCGTGGTGCCGCTGCTGATCCACGGCGACGCGGCGTTCATCGGGCAGGGCGTCGTCGCCGAGACGCTGAACATGGCGGGGCTCGACGGCTACGCGACCGGCGGCACGATCCACATCATCGTCAACAACCAGATCGGCTTCACCACCGAGCCCACCGACTCCCGGTCGACGAGCTACGCGACCGACATCGCGCGCATGCTCAAGGTGCCGGTGTTCCACGTCAACGGCGAGGATCCGGAGGCCGTCGTGCAGGTGACGCTGCTCGCGATGGAGTACCGCCAGACGTTCGGCAAGGACGTCATCATCGACATGTACTGTTACCGAAAGTACGGGCACAACGAGGCCGACGAGCCCCGCTTCACCCAGCCGGTGATGTACCAGCGCATCGACGCGCTCCCCACCGTGCGCGAGGTGTACGTGCGCCGCCTGACCGAGCTCGGCAAGCTCACGGTCGAGGAGGCCAACGAGATCGCCGAGACGAGCCGGCGCGAGCTGTACGCCGGCCTCGAGGAGTCGAAGAAGGGCGACTGGGCGAAGCTCCCGGACACCGGCGGCGGCGTGTGGAAGGGCTACAAGGGCGGGCCCGACGCCGCCGCGCCGGAGGTCGACACCCGCGTCGACCGCGACCACCTGCTGTCGCTGCTCGCGCGGATGGCGGAGGTGCCGAGCGGCTTCACCCCGAACCCGAAGGTCGCGCACGTCTACCACGAGCGTCACAAGCGCGGCGTCGAGGGGCGCGGGCTCGACTGGGGCGGGGGAGAGGCCCTCGCGTTCGCGTCGCTCCTGTCGGAGGGCGTCTCCGTCCGGCTCTCCGGGCAGGACGCCCGCCGCGGCACGTTCACGCACAGGCACGCCGTGCTGACCGACGCGAAGACCGGCGCGCGCCACACCCCGCTCGACGGTCTGCGCGCCGGGGGCGCGAGGTTCGAGGTGTGGGACAGCCCCCTCTCGGAGGCCGGCGTGCTCGGGTTCGACTACGGGTACAGCCTCGACTCCCCCGCGTCGCTCGTGATCTGGGAGGCGCAGTTCGGAGACTTCGCCAACGGCGCGCAGGTGATCATCGATCAGTTCGTCGTCGCCGCCGAGGACAAGTGGCGGCGGCTGTCGGGCATCACGCTGCTGTTGCCGCACGGTTACGAGGGGCAGGGGCCCGAGCACTCCTCGGCGCGGCTCGAGCGGTTCCTCCAGCTCGCGGCGGAGGACAACATCCAGGTGTGCAACCTGACCACGCCGGCGCAGGTGTTCCACGCGCTCCGGCGGCAGGTGAAGCGCCCGTGGCGCAAGCCGCTCGTCATCATGTCCCCGAAGAGCATGCTGCGGCTCCCCGAGGCCACCTCGACCCTCGAGGAGCTGGCGACGGGGCGGTTCCAGCGGGTCATCGGCGATCCGTCCGTCGAGCCCAAGGATGTAAAGAAAGTGCTTTTGTGCTCGGGGCGCGTCTACTACGACCTCGCGGCGCGGCGCGCGGCCGACGGGCGCAAGGACGTCGCCATCCTCCGCCTCGAGCAGCTCTACCCGCTCAACGGTGAGCTCGACGACGCGCTCGCGCCGTTCGCGGCGGGCACGCCGCTCGTCTGGGTGCAGGACGAGCCCGCCAACATGGGCGGCCTGCAGTACGTCGCGCTCGCGCTGCCGAGGCGCCTCGGCGCGCGCCTGCCGCTGTCGACGGTGTCACGCGCGGAGAGCGCGAGCCCCGCCACCGGCTCGCCCGGCGCGCACAAGCTCGAGCAGAAGCGCCTGCTCGACGAGGCGTTTGGCTGATGGCGGCGAAGGGCGAGTCGACGGCGATCTCGGAGGGGGTGCGTGTCACGGTCCGGGCCGAGTACGTGCCCGACCAGTCGTCGCCCGCCGATCGCCGCTACGTCTTCGCGTACACCGTGAAGATCGAGAACCAGGGCAAGCGCCCGGCCCAGCTGCGCGCTCGTCACTGGATCATCACCGACGGCAACGGCCAGGTCGAGGAGGTGCGGGGCGCCGGCGTCGTCGGCAAGCAGCCGTACCTGAAGCCCGGCCAGGCGTTCGAGTACACGAGTGGCTGCGTGCTCACCACCTCGCGGGGCGAGATGCGCGGCACCTACCAGATGGTGCGCGAGGACGGCGCGGCGTTCGACGCGGTGATCGCGGCGTTCGGGCTCTCGCTGCCGCCGTCGCTGAACTGACCCTCGACCCTGGAGTCGTGCGACGATGCGCTGATTTCCTGGAAGGAGGGAACCATGCGCCACCGCCACGCTCCGCGGGCCTTGCCCGCCACCGTCGTGATGTTCGTGCTCGCCGCCATGGCCACCGGCGTCTCCGCCTGCTGCCTGATGGAGGAGAACGCCTCGGCCACCGCCGCGTGCCGCTCCCAGCGCTCGCAGAAGGGGTGCGCCATCTGCTGCCCGAACAACGGCGCCGTGGCCAGCACGTACTGGTCGGGGTGCAGCTGCCAGGGCAAGCGCTGACAGCGGTTCCTCTCGCGGGGCGGCGACGGTAGGGGGCGCGGATGAACCACGCTGCGAAGCCGCCGTCGGCGTCCGCGACGTCGATGACCGAGTACGTGCTGCCCACCCACGCGAACGCGATGGGCAACGTGTTCGGCGGGCAGATCCTCGCGTGGATGGATCTCTGCGCGGCGATGTGCGCGCAGCGCCACTGCGGCACCATCGCTGTGACGGCGGGGATCGACGATCTCTCCTTCGAGCACCCGGTGAAGGTGGGCCAGTTCGTCAGGCTCGAGGGGCGCGTCACCGCCGCCTTCCGCTCGAGCGTCGAGGTCGAGGTGCGCGTCTCCGGCGAGGACGGCTCGACAGGCACGATCTGGCCGTGCGTGAGGGCGTACCTGACGTTCGTCGCGATCGGCCCTGTGGGCGCGCCGGCCGTCGTCCCGCCGCTGCTCGCCGAGGGGCCCGAGGACGAGGCGCGGCGGGCGGACGCGGAGGCGCGCCGGCGGCATCGGCTCGAGAGCCGCGCGCGGAGCGCCGCGCCGGGCTGATGGTCAACCGGGCGGGCGCGCCGCCGAGAACTCCGCCACGAAGGAGCTCGCGACGCGCGCGTCCATGCCCGCGGTCAGATCGAGCAGGAGCGGCGTCAGGCTCGCGTCGCCGGCGTCGAACGCCTCCGTGTCCGAGCCCGACACGAGCGCGTGCTCCGGGGTCGCGCCGCCGATCCAGAGGTGCTCGCGGCCCCGCGGATCGACCTGAAACGTGACCTTCTCCTCGTACAACCGCGCGCCGAGCACCGTCGAGCGTAGGCGCCACGGCCCCGCCCCGCCCGGGATGTTCAGGTTCATCAGCCGAGGCACCCCGCGCGCGCGGTGCTCGAGCAGCTGGCCGACGATCTCGGCCGCGAAGCCCGCCGCCGCGCCGTGGTCCGCCTCTGCGGCCGCCGACGCCGCGAGCGCCAGGATCCCCCGCAGCGCGCCCTCACGCGCGCCGCCGACGGTGCCGGAGTAGAAGACGTCTGCGCCCAGGTTCGGCCCGTGGTTGAGCCCGCTGACGACGACGTCCGGCGCGCGCGGCAGCACACGCCCCTCGGCGTGCAGCGCGACGTACACGCAGTCCGCCGGCGTCCCGTCGACCGCGAACACGCCGTCGGACGTCCGGCGAAGGTGCAGGGGCCGATGAATCGACAGCGTGTGGCTCGTCGCGCTCTGCTCCGACTCGGGCGCGCAGATGACGACGTCGGCGAAGCGCGCGAGCTCGTCGCGGAGCGCGCGCAGGCCGAGCGCGAGGTAGCCGTCGTCGTTCGTGAGGAGGATCAGGGGTCGGGTCACGGAGGAGGGGAGCATATACGCGCCCCGCGAGGGCCGAGTCGCCGGGTTGCGCGCGGGTGCCGCCGCTCGGCGCGCTTGACTCCTCGGGTGTCACCCCCCAACTGGGACGACGGTCCCGGATGTCCCCCGCCACGTCCCTCCAGGTCGAGCTTCCCCGGGTACGCACGTGATCATCGACGCCGACGCGGTGCAGGGCAGCCCGCTCGTCTCGGGCCTCGACGCGCAGGCGCAGGCCACGTTCGCGCGGCACCTCGATCCCCTCGACGTCGCCGACGGCGCGTCCATCGTCCGACAAGGGGAGCCGGGTCGTGAGCTGTTCCTCGTCCTCCGCGGCGCAGTCGTCGTCGAGCGCGACGGCGTCCGCCTCGCCGAGCTCGGCCCCGGCGCGCACTTCGGAGAGATCTCCCTGCTCACCGATCGCCCCCGCGCCGCCTCCGCGACGGCCGTCGGCGACGTGTCGCTCGGGCGACTGACCCGCGAGGGCTATGAGGCGCTGGCCGCGCGGGCGCCGGCGGTCGCGGCGCGGATCATCCGCGAGATCGTCGCGGGCCTGGGCAGGGACCTCGTGAGGATCGACGACGGCCTCGGGCTGCTGCTGCGAGAGCGATCGCTGCCTCGCCGCGCCGAGATCGACGTCACCGTGCGCGGGGAGCGGCGCAGGGTGGCGATGGGCACGCCGGTGGGGCAGGTGCTGTCGCCTCCCGGCAGCGGCGCGTTGCTCGTCGCCGCGCTCGTGGATCGCAAGCCGGTCTCCCTCCGCGCGCCGCTCACCGCCGACGCCGAGGTCGAGCCGCTGACCACCGACGAGTGGGAGGGGCGTGAGGTCTTCCGCCGCTCCGCGGGGTTGCTCGTGCTCGAGGCCGCGCGGCGGGTCGCGCCGGAGGTCGCGGTGAGGATCGGCCCCTCGCTCAGCTCGTCCCAGCTCGTCGAGGTCGACGGCTGCGCAGAGCTCGAGGACCTCGCGGCGAGGCTCACGACGGAGGTGCGCGCGATCGCGGCGCGGCGCGCGGCGTTCGTCGAGGAGATGTGGACCGTGGAGGAGGCGATGTCGCACTTCACGGCGCGCGGGTGGACGAGCGCGGCGAAGGTGCTCTCGGCGTCGCGCGACGCCGCGGTGCCGCTCGTCACGGCGGGCGAGGTCTACGCGCTCTGCCTCGCGCCGCTGCTCCCCGACGCCTCGTCGCTGGTCGAGCTCTCGCTGCGCCCGTACCACGGCATGCTGCTCCTCGAGTTCGGCGCGACGCTCGGCGCCGCGGTGCCGCCCGGCGCGCGGGAGCAGGACGCGGACGGCGGCGCGCCCGCGCGCTCGGCCGAGATGCTCGTCGCGCACAAGGCCTGGCTCGCGACGCTGGGCGTGGGCAGCGTGGGCGACTTCAACCAGCGCGCGGTCGACGGCGGCGTCTCGGAGCTCATCCGCGCCGCGGAGGGGTTTCACGAGAAGCGCATCGGGCGCATCGCCGATCTCGTGGAGGCGCGCGGGCCGGGCCTGCGCATCATCTCGATCGCGGGGCCGTCCTCCTCGGGCAAGACGACGTTCATCAAGCGCCTGAAGGTGCAGCTGCAGATCAACGGGGTGCGCCCGCGCGCGGTGTCGCTCGACGACTACTATCTCAGCCGCGACAGGACGCCGCGCGGGCCGGACGGCGAGCGTGATTTCGAGGCGCTCGGGGCGCTCGATCTCCCGCTCCTGCAGGCCCACCTGGGCGCGCTCCTGCGGGGGGAGGGGGTGCGGACCGCGCGCTACGACTTCCTCTCCGGGACCAGCCTGCCGTCCGGCGGCGAACAGCTCCAGCTCGGCCCGCGGGACGTCCTGATGATCGAGGGCATCCACGGCCTCAACCCTGCGCTGGTCGGCGCCGCCGCGCGCGCGGAACAGGTATTCCGCGTCTTCATCCACCCGATGATCGATCTGCCGTTCGACCACCTGTCGTCGGTCAACCCGGCCGACGTGCGGCTGCTCCGGCGCATCGTGCGCGACCGGCACGGGCGGGGCCACGCGGCGGCGGACACCATCGCGCGCTGGCCGAGCGTGCGGGACGGCGAGCGGCGCCACATCTTCCCGTTCCTGCCGGGGGCCGACGCGGTGTTCGACTCGTCGCTCGCGTACGAGTGCAGCGTGCTGAAGGTGTACGCCGACCGCTACCTGCTCGAGGTGCCGCGCGCGCACCCGTCGTACACGACGGCCCACAGGCTCCGGCGCCTCATCGACCGCTTCGTCACGATCTACCCCGACCACGTGCCGCCGACGTCCATCTTGCGGGAGTTCATCGGCGGCAGCGGGTTCGAGTACTAGCGGGAGCGCGCCGCCGCACACGACCCTGGGGCGCGCCGCGCGGATCCGTGCTCCACTCTCCCGACGCACGATGAGCTTCCGGTGGATCCGCGAGGGCACGACGCGCTGGGACGAGGCGAAGCGACGGATCGTCGGCGGCGCGCCGCCTGGCGTCTTCGACGATCGATACCGGGCGCTCGCGGACGGCGCGCTCGTGCCCTGCGAGTGGTGGCGGGTCGAGGACGCAGACGCGCGGGTCGTGGGCTTCGGCTGGCTCGACGTCGTGTGGGGAGACGCAGAGATCCTCCTCGCGGTCGCGCCCGAGGCGGAGCGGCGGGGCGTGGGCGCGTTCATCCTCTCCAGCCTCGAGGCCGAGGCGCGGTCGCGCGGGCTCGGGTACCTCACGAACGTCGTCCGCGCGACGCACCCGCGCGCGGAGGTGGTCACGCGGTTCCTGGAAGGTCGGGGGTTCGTGCGGCAGACCGACGGTCGCCTCGTCAAGCGCGTCGCGTAGCCGCGCAGTCGCTGCGCGCGGTCCGCTGCGATCCCTCGAAGAAGCCCCCGCGGCACGCCCGGTGCTACGCCCGCCGCCGATGCTCCAGACCTCTCCGACCCCTGCGCAGCTCCAGGTACGCGACCTCGGCCCGCGCAGGTTCCCGTCTCCGCTGGGCCTCGGCGTCCCGGGCGCGGTCCCCTCCGGCAGGTACACGCCCGACGACGCGAGGGTCGTCGCGGACGCGGAGGTCGCGGGAGAGGGCGCGACGGCCGGCGCGGCGTCGTTCGAGAAGGCCGGGCCGCGCGAGCGGATCTTCTTCGATCCCGCCGCGACCCGCGTGGCGCTCGTCACGTGCGGGGGGCTGTGTCCAGGGTTGAACGACGTCATCCGCTCGGCCGTCCTGCAGCTGCACCATCGCTACGGCGTCCGCGAGGTGCTCGGGTTCCGGTATGGCTTCGCCGGGCTCGACCCCGCGAGCGGCCACGCGCCCGTGCGGCTCGGCCCCGACGAGGTGCGGCACCTGCACGAGCGCGGCGGCACGGCCCTCGGCAGCTCGCGCGGCCCGGTCGACGTCCGGGTGATGGCCGACACGCTGGAGCGGCTGGACATCCAGGCCCTGCTGACGATCGGCGGAGACGGCACGCAACGAGGCGCACACGCGCTCGTCGAGGAGCTCACGCGGCGGGGACGCCACACGGTCGTCGTCGGCGTCCCGAAGACCATCGACAACGATCTGCTCTGGACCGACCGCACCTTCGGCTTCGACACCGCGGTGGAGGTCGCCCGCTCGGCGATTGTCGCCGCGCACGCGGAGGCCACCTCGGCGGAGAACGGCGTCGGCCTCGTGAAGCTGATGGGCCGCGACTCGGGCTTCATCGCCGCCGCCGCCGCGCGCGCGAGCCTCGAGACGAACTTCTGCCTCGTCCCCGAGGTGCCGATCGATCTCGAGGGCGAGGGGGGCCTGCTCGACGCGCTCGAGGCGCGCCTCGGCGCCCGCGGCCACGCGCTCGTCGTCGTCGCCGAGGGGTGCAGCTGGATGTTCGCCGACGCGATGGGGGCGCGCGACGCGTCCGGCAACGTCCGCTACGCGAGCGGCGCGCTCGACGTCGGCGCTCGGCTGCGGGACGCCATCACCGCGCATTTCAAGGCGCGCGGCGCGCCGCTCACGCTGAAGTACATCGATCCGTCGTACATGATCCGGGGCGTCCCCGCGAACCCGAGCGACCGGCTGTTCTGCGACGCGCTCGCCCGCGCCGCCGTGCACGCCGCGATGGCGGGCAAGACCGATCTGGTCGTCGGGCGCTGGTGCGGGATGTTCACCCACGTGCCCATCCCGGTCGCGACGGACGGGCGCAAGCAGATCGACCCCGAGGGGACGCTGTGGCTCTCGGTCGTCGAGGCCACCGGGCAGCCCGCGCTCCGACGACGCTGACCACGCTCTGTAGTACACGCCGGGGAAGCAGCGCGCCGTCGAGGCGGTTGCACGAGCCGCCTTGACCCGACCTCCCGTCGTCCGCGCCGCCTCGCTCTCCGCGCTCCTCCTCGCGGGGTGCAAGCCGTCGGCGCCGCCTCCGCGCGTGGGCCTCGACGCCCCCCGGACGCAAGCGTCGTCGGCGCCTCGCGCGGCCGCGAGCGGCCCGGGCCTCCGCGCGACGAAGCTCGGCGCGATCTCGGAGGGAGTCTCGGGGCCCTACCTGGCCGCGCGAGGCGATCACGCGCTCGCGCTCACCGGCCTGCCGCGCGCCGACGGCCTGTCGCTCATCGTGCAGCCGCTCTCGCCCGACGGCTCGAAGGCGGGCGAGCCGCGCGCGGCGGGCAGCGTCCCGGGCGTCGTGTCGCTGCTGTCGCTGCGCGCCGTCTCGCCCGATCTCTTCGTCGTCGCGATCGGGACGAAGACCGACCGAGGGCACGTCGTCCTCGCGGCGTCGCTCGGCCCCGACGGCGCCCCCCGCGGCAAGCTCGTGGAGCTGTACCAGTCGGCCGAGCCGCTGCTCTGGGTCGACGCCGTGTCGGCGGGGGCGGGGGCCGCCGTGCTGTTCGCGTCGGGCAGCGGGGGCGCCGCGACCGTGCGCGCGGCGGTCGTCGGCGCTTCGGGCGCGGTCGAGCAGCCCGCCGCGCCCGTCGTCACCGGCGCGCGCGCGTGGGCCGCTACGTCGACGCGAGAGGGCCCGCTCGTCGTCTCGCTCACGCGCGAGGGCGCGAGAGATCGCGTGCTCGCGCACCGCCTCGATCCGCTCGGCAAGCCGGTCGGCGCGCCCTTGATCGTCACGGAGGCCACCCACGTCACCGACGAGCTCGAGGCCGTCGACACCCCGGACGGCGCGGTGATCGCGTGGACGGAGGGCGAGCCGGGTGAGGGGAGGGTGCAGGTGGCGCGCGTCGCGGCCGGCAAGCTCGCGAGCGCGCCGCGCGCGGCGGCCGACTCCGCGGGCGACCAGGCGCTGGTCGGCGTCGAGGCATCGGCCGGGAAGGTGCTCGTCGCGTGGGAGGACGGCGGCGTCGCCCACCGCACGGCGAGGAGGGTCGAGCTGGCGACGCTGTCCAGCGATCTCGCGACGCCCTTCGGCCGCACGCACCTCCTGCTCGGCACCCGCGACGCCGGCCCGCCGCTCCTCGCGCCGACCACGGACGGCTTCGCGCTGCTCGCGCTGTCGCGCGCGTGCCCGGCGAGCGCGGCGTCGTGCGCCGACGCCCCCGTCGTGCCGGTGTACCTGCGGACGTCGAGCGATCTCGGGCGCGTGCGCGCGACGCCGCTCGCGCTCGACCGGCTCTCCGGCGAGGCCCCCGAGGGCGCGTGGGGGCTCGCCTGCGCGGCGCGGGCGTGCCTCGCAGCGGCGTCCGGCCCGGACGATCTCTTCTCGGTCGCGCTCGACGGCGCCGGCGGCGGCGAGGTCCGATCGCCGATGCCCGAGTCGCGACGCCTCGGGAGCCCCTCCGTGCTCGGCAGCGACGCGCTCCTGCGCGGGCCCCGGCTCGCGTTCACGGCCCGCGCGCGCCTCACGTCATCGTGGCTCTTCGCCGCGGTGACGGAGCACGCCGAGGGCACGCCGCCGCCGCCCTTGCCGCCCGACGTCGACGCGCGCGCCGAGGCCGAGAAGGACCGCGCGATCCAGAAGAACCCGAAGCGCGGCTCCCTCCGTGGCGCGATGGTGCGGCTGCTCACCGTCGACGACAGCGGACGCGCGAGCGCGCCATCGACGATCTCCGTGCGCGCGCGCTCGACGGGCGGCGTCGCGGTCGCGCCCTCGAGCGCCGGCGACGAGGCCGTCGTCGCCTGGGTCGCGCGTGACGACGGGGATCCGCAGGTCTTCCTCACGCGGGTCGGCCCCGACGCGAAGCGCCGCAGCCAGACGATGCTGACCACCGCGAAGGGTGACGTCTCGGAGGTCGCGATCGCGGGCACGCCGGACGGCTACCTGGTGGTCTGGGTCGACGAGCGCGACGGCAACGGAGAGGTCTACGCGACGCGGATCGACAAGGCGCTCCGCAAGCTCGGGCCCGACCAGCGCATCACCTCGGCGCCGGGCGAGGCGTCGGGCCTCGCGATCCACGTCGTCGGCGCGGAGGCGTGGGTGGCGTTCTCCGACGCGCGCGGGATCGAGAGCGGCGCCGGCGACGTGTTCTTCGTGAGGCTCGATCTCGCGAAGGCGACGAAGAAGGGAGAGGAGCAGCGCCTCGCGTCGACCGCGCAGCACGCGCGCGCGCTCCGGTTCGCGGCCACGCCGGGCGGCCCGTCGCTGCTGTACGTCGACGCCCCGCCCGGGGTGACGCGGGGCCCGTCGTTCGTCAGGATGGTTGGTTTCTCCTCGACGGGCGAGCCGCGCGTGGCCACCGCGCTCGCGCTGCCGGAGCGCTGGGAGCCGCTCAGCCTCGACGTCGCGTGCGCAGGCCCGGCGTGCGATCTCGCGCTGCTGCGTCGCGACGACGAGGGCCTGTCGCTGGCCGGCGGCCCGCTGCGTGACGGCGGGGCGGTCGAGCTGCGCGATCTCTTCCAGCTGCTCGCCGCGCCCGGCGCCGCGCACGATCCCATGATCGCCGGCGGATCGATCGTCCTCGCGGATGACGCGGCGATCCCGGGCGAGGGGAGGCTCCGGCGCGTCGCGGTGAAGTGGCGGTGAGCGTCGCCGAGCTTCGCGCCGCGCTTGCCCCTGGGAACCCGCCGCGCAGGGTGGTGTCATGCCCGCCATGCGTCGCGCGTGGGGATCGCTCTTCGTCGTCGGGTGCGCGTGGTCTCTCGCGCCGGGGTGCAGCCGCGATGTCGCCTCGAAGGCAGGCGGCGCGGCCTCTGCGCAGCCCTCGGCGTCTGCGTCGGCGGCCGTGGTCGACGAGGTGCCCGCGAGGCCTCGGCCGCCCGCGCGGCGCGGCCTGGGGACGCTCTCCGCGCGCGTGCCCGGCACGGATCAGATCGTCGGCGGCGTGACGCTCACGTCTCACAAGGTGAAGGCCACCGTCCGCGCCGGGTTCGCCCGCACGGAGGTCGAGGAGGTCTGGCGTAACGACGATCCGCGGGCGCTCGAGGGGACCTTCCGGTTCGCGCTGCCGGCGTCCGCCGCGATCACGCGGCTCGCGCTCGAGGTCGACGGCAAGCTCGTCGAGGGCGAGCTCGTCGAGCAGCGCCGCGCAGCGAGCATCTTCCGCGGGATCGTCGACGACACGGTGAGGCCGCGCGACCCCGCGCTGCTCGATCAGCGCGGAGGCAAGGTCGAGCTCAAGATCTTCCCGCTCCCACCGCGAGGCGGGACGCGCCGCGTGGTGCTCGCCTACGACGAGCTCCTCCCGGAGCGCGACGGGCAGGGCGCCTATGTGCTGCCGCTGACCTCCGGGCGCGAGCGAGAGACGACCATCGGCGACGTGCGCGCGGAGGTCACCATCGAGCGCGCGGCGAGCGCCACGTCGGACGATCCGGTGTCGATGCTCTCGGAGGGGCGCTATCAGGTGGTCCGAGAGGCGCGCGAGGTCGCGCCGAAGAGCGATCTCGTCGTGCGCTACACGCGCGCACAAGGCCCGGTCACGCGCCGCACGCCGCGCGCAGGCGAGGCGGGCGCGGCGAAGGGGGAGACCGCCGCGGGGTTCGTGACGGCGCGCCTCGCGGTGCCCACCGCGAGCGGCCCCGCGCCCGCGGGGCCTCGTGTCTTCGTCGTCGACGTGGGGCACGGGCAACCCGCCGAGTCGCTCGTCGACGCGTGGGAGGTCATCGACGCCGCGCTCGCTCGCGCGCCCGAAGGCGCACGCTTCGCGGTCCTCGCGTGCGACGCGTCGTGCGCCGGCTTCCCGGAGGCGGGCCTCGTCTCGAACACACGCGCGACCCGCGCGGACTTCGTGCGCTGGTCGACGGCGCTCTCGCCGAGGGGCGCGTCCGATCTCGCCGGGATGCTCATCGAGGCTGCGAGGCGCGCGGGCGCGGACGGCGCGGTCGCGTGGTTCACACGGGGCGGAGCCACCACGGGCGAGCTCACGCCTGACGCGATCGTCGCCCGCGTGAAGGCCGCGACGACGCCGGCGCGCGCGCTGCACCTCCTCGGCACCGGCCCCTTCGTCGACGAGCCGACGCTGCGCGCGCTCTCGGAGGGCCTCGGCGCGACGCTCACGCGCCTCTCGGGCGACGCGCCCCGCCGCGACGCCGAGCGGCTCGACCGCGCGGTGCTGCGCGCGCCGAAGCTCACCGTGCCCGCCGGCTTCACGCTGGTCTCGCCGAGTCCGCTGCCGGCGCTCGCGGCCGGCGACGAGCTGGTCGTCACCGCGCGCGCGACGCCCGACGTCGCAGGCGACGTGGCGCTCGAGGGCGAGCTCGACGGGGCGCCCGTCCGGGTCACCGTGGCGGTGGCGCCCGGCCCCGGGGACGGCCCCGCGCTGGTCGAGTCGCTGTGGGCGCGACAGCGGATCTCGTCGCTGACTGCGAAGGGGGATCCAGCGCTCGACAAGGAGCTGGTGAAGCTCTCGCACGACTTCCACGTGCTCTCGCCCAAGACCTCGTTCCTCGTGCTCGAGAACGAGGCGATGTTCGCGGCGTTCGGCGTCCCGCGCACGAGCCGCCGCGCCGACGATCTGAGCGACGCCGTCGCGCCCGGCGCAGCCCAGGCGAGCCCAGGCTCCGCCAAGTCCTCGGCCGCGGCGGCGGGCGGCGGCGACACGGCGGGCGGCCAGGAGGGCCTGATGAGCACGGGCCGCGGAGCCGGGACCGATCTGGGCGGCTCGGGCGGCCTCGGGCCGGGCGGCATCGGCGGGAGCATCTCCGGATTGGTGGTCGCGCCGCGCGCCCAGGTGACGGTAGGGGGCGTCTCGTCCGCGCCGCCGAGCGCGCTCCCAGGTCCCGTCGCGACGCGCGTCGTTCGCCAGCAGACGGCGCGCTTCCGGCGCTGCGCCGAGCTCGGCCTGCGGGTCGATCCGTCCGCGACCGGGCGCGTGACGGTCTCCGCGGTGGTCACCGCGAGCGGGAGCGTGGCGAGCGCGAGCGCGTCGGGCGTCTCGCAGCAGACGGCCGCGTGCGTCGCGGCGGCCGCGCGCGGAATGAACTTTCCGCAGACCGAGGGCGGGCAGGCCACCCTGCGCTTCATCGTCAACGTCTCAATCTCCAAGGCCGTGCCCTCCAAGCCGACGGGCGGCCTGTTCGCCGCGCCCCAGCCCTCGTTCACCGTCGCGCCGGCGAGCGACGCGTGGCTGAGCGGAGGCGACGAGGAGCTGCAGAAGCTCGGGGAGGCGCGCGACCGGGGCGCGGAGAAGCGCCGATCGCACGAGGCCCTCGTGCTGGGGCTGCTGCGCCGCGGCCGGGATGCGACGCCCGCGGCGCGCGAGTGGGTGACGGCAGACCCCGATGACGCGCGCGCGCACGGGCTCCTCGCGGAGGCGCTCGCGCTGACCGGCGGCGCGGCCGAGGCAGCCGGTGAGCTCGGCGTCGTCGCGGCGCTCGATCCCGGCAACGCCGCGGCCCAGCTCGCCGCGGCGCGCGCGTTCCTCGCGGCGGGAGATCCGCGCCGGGCGTGCGCCCACACCCGCGCGGCGGCCGGCGCCGAGGGCGCGGCCACGACCGTGCGCGCCGAGGCGCTCCGGTGCCGCGCCGACGAGCTCGGCGAGGCATCGGCGCGCGACGAGGCCCGCGCGCTCGCCGAGAAGCAGCGTGAGTTCAAGGCCGTCGCCGACGGCGAGCGCGCGCCGATCGAGCTCGGATCGCCTGGCGCGCTGAGGTTCGAGTCGACGTGCGCCGGCTGTCCTCCGATCGCCGTCGTCACGCCGACCGGCCGCGTGATCGCCGCCGCGACGCCGTCGAAGGCGATCGCGAGCGCGCGCCGCGTGGACGCCGCGCTCTCGATGTCGGGCATCTACCGGGCCGTGTTCATCGGCGCCGCGCCCGCGACGGACAGCGAGCTGGTGGTCACCACGCCGACCGGACCACGCACGCTGAAGGTCCCAGCCGGCGCGCGCACGCTCGGGGCGGTCACGGTCGAGCTGCCGTGCTTCGGCTGCGGCTACGGCTCGGCTCGTTGATTCCCACGGTGGTCCCCGCCCCGAGCTCTCGCTGTTTGTCGCATAAGATGCATTATGTAAACTAATCGGATGGGCCAGGAAGCCCGCTCCCGCCTGGCCCGGCGCGGGCGTGCGCTCCTCCACCGTCCGGGGTGCGAGCGCTGGCGCCCTCCCAGCGACTCCACGGGCGTGGCTCTGAAAGCACCGAAGGCCGCGGCCCTCTGTGGGCTGCGGCCTCCGGTGTGCTGCGTGCGAAGGACGAGACTTGAACTCGTACGGTGTTACCCGCTAGCACCTCAAGCTAGTGCGTCTGCCAATTCCGCCACCTTCGCGGGGTGCCTGCCGGGCTTATCGCCCGACCGGGCCGCGGAAACTACTCGCCGCGCGCCTGTTGTCAAGAAGACTCGCGCGGCGGCGCCAGCACGCTCGTGATCTCGGCGAGGTCGAAGGGCTTTCGCACCCACCGCTCACACGCGCGGACGACCTCGTCCGGCGGCGCGGCCTGCCCGGAGATGAGCACGACGCGCACCGCTGGGTTCCTCGCGCGGAGCGCGGCGATGAGCGAGAGCCCGCCATCCGCGAGCGGCGACAGATCCAGCAGCGCCGCGTCGAACACGTCATCCACGGTCGCCCGGGCCAGCTCCTGCGCATCGCGCGCGCAGCGCACCTCGACCCCGCGGCTCCCGAGGGCCGTCTCGAGCAGCACGAGCACCGCTGGATCGTCCTCGACGACGAGCACGCGCGTCCCCGCGAGCCCCTCGTGCGCGCCCGTGGCCGGGCCCCTGTGTGACCGCGTCGCCGCGCGCGGCCAGCGGAGCTCGAAGCGCGCGCCGCCCTCGCCGGGCAAGAGCGACAGATCGCCGCCATGCATCCGCGCGAGCGCGCGAGAGTGCGCGAGGCCCACGCCCGCGCCCCCCGGCCGCGTCGAAGCGCCCGAGGAGAAGAGCCCCCGCCGCGCCGCCTCGGGCACGCCGGGGCCCGAGTCCGTCACCGTGACCACGACGTCCTCGCCGTCCGTGGTCGCCCGGAGCGCCACGCTCGCGCCCGGAGGTGAGAACGCGACCGCGTTGAACAGCAGGTTCGTGATGATCTGCAGCGCCTGCCGGGCGTCATCGACCAGCGCGCCACCGACCGCGTCGACCTCGATCCTCACGTTCTTCGCGTCCGCCTGAGGCACGGCGCCGGTCGCCGCCTCCACGACCAGCGCCGAGAGATCTTCCTCGACGGAGGCGGTGCCGACGTCTGCGCCGATGGCCCTCCGCGCGACGAGCCGCCCGTCGAGCGCCCGGGCGAGCGCGATCTCCACGGCTCTACGCGCGTCAGCGGGCAGCGCGCAGGTGTCGGCGGTGCGCTCGAGCCAGCCGACGACCACCGTCAGCGCGTTCGCGACCTCGTGGAGCGCTCCTCGCAGATCACGCTGTGGATCGGTGAGCGACGCAGACGCCGTCGGGAGCGGCGCGTTCCAGCGAGACGGCACGCCTGAAGCCTAGTCGAAACTCCGCCGGGGCGCGAGTCCGGCGTTCACTTGACAGATTGGCAGTGTCCTCGCGCCGGGGCGGACGTGTCCGCCAACGCGTCCATCGCGTCACTCCGCGCTCGCGCGTGCGCCGGCGCTCCTGGCCGTGGCACGTCAGTTGCTGTACGTGCCCGCGGATGTCGTTCGACTCGCTGCTGAAGCGCTACTTCGCGGTGGTGGTGCTCGCCCTCCTGGCGACCGCCGCGTACTTCCAGGCGTCAGGCATCACGCAGGTGGTGGGCACCGCGCTCGCCGTCGACGACAAGGCGCTGTTGCACGGCGGGCCGCTCCCCCAGCGGGCGGGCGCGACGGCGACCCAGCCCGACTACCACACGACCTCGGCGAAGCGCATCATCGAGCGCAACCCGTTCGACTCCGCGACGGGGAACCTCAACCCCCTGCCCTCCGCGTCCGCGTGGGACTCCGGTCCGCCCCTCCCCGCGACCGACGATCCGTACCACGCGCCCGAGTGCGAGGCGTCGCTGAAGATGGTCGCGACGGCCGTCAGCGACGACGCGGCGTGGTCCTTCGCGCTGCTCACGGGCGGCACCGGCGAGCACCCCGGCTCGGCGCTCCGTCGGCAGGGCGACTCGTACGGCGGCAAGCAGGTGTGGTTCATCACCTGGGACCGCGTGTGGCTCATCGGCCCGGGCGCGTTCTGCCAGGTGGAGATGTTCCCCTCCGCGGCGGCGCGCGCGGCCGCGTCGGCGAAGGGCACGGCGTCGGCCGCGCCGTCCGCGGCTGCCGCGCCCGCGAAGGGCGGCGCGCCGCCCGTGCCGGACGACATCAAGTCCAAGATCCAGCGCGTCAGCGCGACCGAGTTCAACGTCGACCGCAGCGTCATCGACAAGGTGCTCGAGAACCAGGCCGTGCTGATGCGCTCGGCGCGGATCGTCCCTGAGCAGGAGAACGGAAAGACGGTCGGCATCCGGCTGTTCGGGATCCGCCCGGACACCCTGCTCGGCGTCATCGGCATGGAGAACGGCGATCGCCTCGAGAAGATCAACGGCTTCGACATGGCGAGCCCCGAGAAGGCGCTCGAGGCCTACGCGCGGCTGCGCTCGGCCGACCACCTGACCGTCACCGTGAACCGCCGCGGCCAGCCGACCACCCTCGATTTCAACATCAAGTGAGGCCCACGTGACCGAAGAAGCCCCCCTGTTGAAGCGCACGCTGATGTTCACCGGCGCGATGCTCGGCGCCACCATCCTCTGGGTCGGGGTGGTGTCGACCGCGTCGCTGCTGATCGTGTCTCGCGCGCTCCCGAGCGCCGACGAGACCCCGGCGACATCCCCGGCGACGCCGCCCGCAAAGCCTGCTAGCAGCACGCCCGCGCGGCCCCCCGAGGACCGCCCCGAGAAGAAGCGCAACGGATGAACCGACACCAACGCTCGCTCGTCCTCCTGGGCCTCGTGGCCTCGGGAGGCCTCGCGGCCCAGGCGCTGGCCCAGCGCCCGCCGGTCATCCGCACCCCGCGGAACCTCCCCGGCCTGCTCACGTCGTCCTCGGGCGGAACCGCCATTCCGGTGCAGACGGGCTCGTCGCAGTTCCCCTCGACGATCCCGCCGCCTCCCCCCCCCGCGTCGCCGTTCCAGCCCGGGACGCCCGGCAGCGCGCACCCCGTGACCGGGCCGATGCCCTCGGAGCTGATGGGCGCGAAGACCCCGGGCGGGGCCGTGCAGGTCAACTTCAGCGACGTCGATCTGCCCGATCTCCTGCAGTGGATCAGCGGCATCACGGGCCGTCGGTTCATCTACGGCGCGAAGGTCCGCTCGATCAAGGTCACGCTGTACTCGCCGCACCCGGTGTCGGTCGACGAGGCGTACAAGGTGTTCCTCGTCGCGCTCGACACGAACGGCCTCACCGTCATCCCGCACGGGAGGTTCCTCAAGATCATCGAGACGACCGGCGGCGTGCACGGACACGTCACCCCGGTGTACGGCGCCGGGCAGCCCGTGCCGGCCGAGGAGCGCTACGTCACGCGCATCTACCGGCTCCACCACATCGGGGCCGACGAGGCGACGGGCATCCTCAACACCTTCAAGTCGAAGGAGGCCAACGTCACCCCGTACGCGCCGGGTGGCCTCGTCATCATCACCGACACGGGCGCGAACATCCGCAGGCTGCTGCGCATCGTCGAGGAGATCGACGTCGGCACGGCCGGGGAGCAGATCTTCGTCGAGCCCGTGCACTACGGGACGGCGACCGAGTTCGTCCAGCGCCTGAACGAGATCTTCGACATCAAGCCAGCCGCCGCCGGCGCCGCCAAGGGCCCGACGACCGGCGACATGCGCATCACGAAGATCATCGCCGACGATCGCTCGAACTCGCTGATCATCGTCGCGACGGAGCGCTCGTACCTGCGCATCCTCGAGGTCATCAAGCGCCTCGACGTGCCCATCACGGGCGAGGGCGAGATCCACGTGCTCCCGCTGCAGCACGCGATGGCCGAGGAGCTCGCGCCGGTGCTCAACCAGATCATCGGCGGCACGAGCGCGCCGAAGACGGCGAAGCCAGCGCCGGGTGCGAGCGGGCAGGCCCCGTCGGTGCTCGAGGGCGGCGCGAAGATCACGGCCGACAAGGCGACGAACAGCCTGATCATCACCGCGTCCCTGCGGGACTACGCGCAGATCCGCACGGTCATCGATCGCCTCGACCAGCCTCGCAGGCAGGTCTTCATCGAGGCGGTGATCATGGATCTCTCGGTCGACCACTCGAACAAGCTCGGCCTCGGCTACCACGCGGGCGGCGCGCCGAAGCTCATCGGCAGCGATCCTTCGCTCGTCTACGGCGGCTTCAACCCGCTGCAGAGCATCGGCCTGCCGAACGATCCTTCGCAGCTCCAGGGCCTGGCGCTCGGCGTGCGCGGCCCGGCCATCGACGGCACGAGCAACCTGCTCGGCACCGGTATCACCATCCCCGCCTTCGGCATCGTGTTGAACGCCCTCGCGACGACGGGCGACGCGAACGTCCTCGCGACGCCGCACATCATCGCGACCGACAACGTGCCCGCCGAGATCAACGTCGGCGAGAACATCCCGCTGCAGACCAACCTCGGCGGGAGCCTGCCCACCGGCATGCTCGGCGCCCAGGGCGCGGCGGCGACCGGCGCGCTCGGCGCGCTCGGCGGGTTCGGCGGGTTCGGCTTCGGCGCGGCGCCTCGCCAGGACGTCGGCACCAAGATCAAGGTGACGCCGCACATGAACGACTCGAACGAGGTGCGGCTCGAGCTCCAGGAGGAGATCAGCGAGCGCGGCGCTTCGTCGGGCGCGCTCGGCGTCGTCTCCATCACGAAGCGCACCGCCAACACCAGCGTCGTCGTCCAGGACCAGCAGACCGTGGTCATCGGCGGGCTGATGCGCGACGCGTACACGTCGTCGAAGCGCAAGATCCCGATCCTCGGCGACATCCCGCTGCTCGGCGCGCTCTTCCGGTCGACCGAGACGGCGAAGCGCAAGACGAACCTGCTCCTCGTGCTGACGCCGTACGTCATCCGCGATCAGAACGATCTGCGCACGGTCTTCGAGCGGAAGATGCAGGAGCGGCAGGAGTTCCTCGACCGGTACTTCGTGTTCTCCGACCAGACCACCTACGAGCCGCCGCGCGATTTCTCGCGCCTGAACGGCCTGCTCGAGGACATCCGCCAGGCGTACCGCGCGCTCGACGAGAAGAAGCGCCTCGTCGAGACCACGCGTCCGAAGGACAAGAAGACCCACGAGCCGCGCGAGCCGCTGGCGATGCCCGAGATCCACCGCGCGCCCGCCGCGGCGCCTGCGGGGGGCCCCGCGGTGCCGACGTCCCCCGTCGCGCCGACCGGCAGCCGCCCGCCCCGCATCGGCTCGCCGAGCGTCCTCTCTGCAGGCGCGAAGGCCGTCGGCGCGACCCCTGCCCCGCCCCCGCCTCCGCCCGCACCCGCCAAGAAGGAGTGACCGGTGGCCGCAGCCGACTACATCGGAGAGATCCTCGTCCGGCGCGGCGTGGTGACGGAGGAGCGCATGGAAGCGTTGCTCGCGATCACGCGCGAGCGCGGCGCGGATCTGCGCGACCTCGTCGTCTCGCAGCAGGTCGCCGGCGAGGCCGACGTGGCGCGGGCGATCGCGGCCGAGACGGGCCTGCCCTTCGTGGAGCGGCTCGACGTCGCGCAGATCCCCACCGAGCTCGCGCTGCGGCTGCCCATCACCTACTCGAAGCAGCGTCAGGTGCTCGTGCTCGGCGAGACGGAGCGCGCGGTGCACGTCGCGCTCGCCGATCCGCTCGACCTCTCCGCGGTCGACGACGTCCGGGCCATGTTCAAGAAGCCCGTGGAGCAGGTCGTCGCGACCGGCGAGCAGGTGCTCGACGCCATCAACCGCGTCTACGAGCGCGCCGATCAAGGCGCGGGAGATCTCAAGACGGAGGGCGCGGAGGGCGCCGACGAGATCGAGGACATCCTCGACTCCGACGACGAGGCCCCGATCATCCGCTGGGTCAACGGCCTGTTCTTCCAGGCCGTGAAGGACCGCGCGAGCGACATCCACATCGAGCCCGAGGAGAAGGAGGTCGTCGTCCGCTACCGCATCGACGGCGAGCTCTACGTCGCGAAGAAGGCGAACAAGCAGTTCTCGAGCAGCATCATCGCCCGCATCAAGATCATGAGCGGGCTGAACATCGCCGAGAAGCGCCTGCCGCAGGACGGACGCATCGCGCTGAAGATCGCCGGCAACGCGATCGACGTCCGCGTCTCCACCATCCCGACGAGCCGCGGGCTCGAGCGCATCGTGATGCGCTTGCTGATGAAGACGAACGTCCTGCTCGATCTGACCGATCTCGGGTTCTCCGCGCGCGACTACGCGCTGATGAGCGAGCTCATCCGGCGCCCCGACGGCATCATCCTCGTCACCGGGCCGACGGGCTCCGGCAAGACGACGACGCTCTACGCGTGCCTCAACAAGATCAACCAACCGAATCTCAATATCCTCACAGCCGAGGATCCTGTCGAGTACGAGATCGGCGGCATCCACCAGGTGCACGTGCAGGCGAAGATCGGCCTCACGTTCGCGTCGGCGCTGCGCGCGTTCCTGCGGCAAGATCCGGACGTCGTCATGGTCGGCGAGATCCGCGACAAGGAGACGGTCGACATCGCGATCAACGCGTCGCTGACGGGCCACCTCGTGCTCTCGACGCTGCACACGAACGACGCCCCCGGCGCCATCACGCGCATGGTCGACATGGGGGTCGAGCCGTTCCTGATCCGCTCGAGCGTCATCGGCATCCTCGCGCAGCGGCTCGTGCGGAGGCTCTGCCCGTCGTGCAAGCGCGCCGATCTCGCGTCGCCGGTCGAGCTCGCGCAGCTCGGCATCGACCCCGAGCGCTCACGCCAGCGACGAGCCCGCAAGCTCGCGCCGAAGTACCAGCCGCAGTCCGGCGAGTACGTGCCGGTCGCGACGGACGAGGGGCAAGAGGTGCCGGTGTACCGCGCGGTCGGCTGCGACAAGTGCCTCGGCACGGGCTACGCAGGCCGCCGCGGCATCTACGAGCTGATGATGATGGACGACGCCGTCGGCGCGCTCATCCTGCGCAACGCGGACGCGCAGGCCATCAAGCGCGCGGCCATCACGCAGGGGATGGACACCCTGCGCGACGACGGCGCGCGCAAGGTGCTCGAGGGGATGACGACGGTGGAAGAGGTGCTCGCGGCGACGCAAGAAGACGTGCTGGTGGAGTAGGCGCGTGGCGGTCTTCGAGTACACGGGCATCAACATCTCCACCGGCAAGCCGGTGAAGAACGTCCGCGACGCGGACAACCAGAAGGCCCTGCGCGCGGCGCTCCGCAAGGAGGGCGTGCTCCTGTCGTCGGCGACGGAGGTCTCCGAGCAGGGCCCGAAGAAGCAGGCGCGCGACATCGACGTCCTCGCGTTCATGAAGCGCGCGTCGACGGGCGACGTCGCCAGCATGACGCGGCAGCTCGCGACGCTCGTGCGCGCCGGCATCCCGCTCGTCGACGCCATCAACGCGCTCACCGAGCAGCTCGAGAAGCGCGATCTCGTGCGCATCATGACGTCGGTGCGCGAGCGGCTGAACGAGGGCTCGAGCTTCGCGAAGGCGCTCGAGCCGCACGCGACGACGTTCCCCTCGCTCTACATCCACATGATCGCCGCCGGCGAGGCGTCCGGCACGCTCGAGTCGGTGCTCGAGCGCCTCGCCGACTTCATGGAGAAGCAGGCGCGGATGAAGGGCAAGGTGGCCGCCGCGCTCGCCTACCCGGTGCTGATGACGCTGATCGGCACCCTGCTGATGAGCGTGATGATGATCGCGGTCGTCCCGAAGGTGACGGCGATCTTCCAGAGCCTCGACCACCCGCTGCCCTGGTACACGCAGATGCTCATCTTCGTGTCGGGCTTCCTCGCCCGCTACTGGTGGCTGATCGCGCTCGTCGGCGGCGGCGCGTACGCGCTGTTCGCCCGGTGGCACCGCACGAAGGAGGGCCGCCTGAAGTGGGACACCTGGGTGCTGCGCGCGCCGCTGTTCGGCCCGCTGATGCTGAAGATCGCGGTCTCGCGGTTCGCCGTCACGCTCTCGACCCTGCTCGCGAGCGGCGTGCCGCTGCTGAAGGCGATGGAGATCGTCCGCAACGTCCTCGAGAACGCGCGCCTGGAGGACGTCGTCGCCACCGCCACCGGCTCCATCCGCGAGGGCGAGACGATCGCCGATCCGCTGAAGAAGAGCGGGTATTTCCCGCCGATCGTGACGCACATGATCGCGGTCGGCGAGAAGAGCGGGCAGCTCGAGCAGATGCTCGCGTCGGTCAGCAGCTCCTACGAGGCGGAGATCGAGGTGAGGCTGCAGGCGATGATGAGCCTGCTCGAGCCGCTCATCATCGTCACGATGGGCGGCGCCGTCGGCTTCATCGCGTTCGCTATCCTGATGCCGCTGATGCAGATGAACGAGTTCGTGCAGTGAGGCGCTACGGCGCGAGGGTCACGGGGACGATCGACACCGCCTTCGCCTGCACGCGCACGGGCTGGTCGAGGTCGACGTTCACCGGGCCCTCCGCGCCGGTGGTCGTCCCGGTGACGTTGAAGATCGCGGCGAGGCTCGGCGGCGCGTTCGGCACGACGGCGAGGCCCTTCGCGCCCGTCCCCTGCGCGGCGCTCGAGAACCCCGCGCCCGTGTCGTAGAACACCTGGCCCGCGCCGGCCGGCTTGACCTTCGCGCCCTGCACGACAGCGCCCGACGGCGCGCGGATCACGAGGACGACGTACCCCATCGACGCGTCGAGCGCGCCGCCCGCGACGGACTCCATCACCGCGGTCTTCACGACCGGGACCACGAGATCGGTGACGCCGTCCGCCGGGACGGTCTGGGCGGAGAGCGTGGACAGGTACCCCGTCGGAGACTTGGTCGGGGTCGCGGTGAACCACACTCGCTCGCCGATCGCGACGCCGGAGATCGAGAACTTCCCGGACCCGAGCCACATCGCGGCCGGAGGCTTCGACGGATCGGACGCGTCGGCGGAGATCGTAGCCGTCTCGCCGAACAATGCGCCCGCCTCGAACGACGCGTCATCGACGGCCGCGACGGTGCCGGTGCCGTCGGGGCCGACGTACGGGGGGCTGCCCGCCCCGCCGCTGGCGCCACCTCCGGTCGCGCCGCCCTGCCCGGACGTCCCGCCCGCGCTCGCCCCGCCGCTCCCGCCCGGCGCGCCTCCCGCGCCTCCCGCGCTCGCGCCGCCGTTGCCCGCGCCCGCTCCGCCGCTGCCCGCGCTCGCGCCGCCGCTGCCCGCGCTCGCGCCGCCTGCGCCCGCGGCGGTGCCACCGCTGCCTGCGCTCGCGCCGCCCGCGCCTGCCTTGCTGGGCTTCCCGCCGCTGCCCGCGACGGACGACGTCCCCGCCGTCCCCGAGCCGGCCTGCCCGAGCGTCGCGGGATCGACGCGCTGCCGCTTCTCCTCGCTGCCTCCGCAGCCGGCGAGGAGAGCGAGGGAGCCGAGGGCGACGAGCGGAAGTGCGAAGCGCATGAACCGCGAAGGTAGCACGCGGCGGCGCTCGCGCGCAGTTCCGGGCTGCGCTACGGGGCTCGCGCGGGATGCCTGAGCTCTACGGAAACACCCAGGGTCTGTCGCCGTCGGCGAAGCGCACGCTCGAGCGGGTGTACCGGCGCAAGGTGCCCATCGACGTCATCTCGAGCGCCGAGCTGACGCGCTCGCTGCTCGACGCCTCGCGCGAGGTGGGGCGGCAGGTCGGGGCGCTCGTGCACCGCTCGGGGCAGGTCGACTACGTCGTCGTCGGGGACGCGACCCGGCTGATGCTCCCGGACGTCGGGCGCCTGCGCGCGGCGGAGGGGCGCCTGCGCGGGCTCCGGCTCGTGCACACGCACCTGTTCGGCGAGGCGCTGACGAAGGACGATCTCGTCGACCTCGTGCGGCTGCGGCTCGATCTCGTCGCGGCGCTGATGCTCGCCCCGGACGGCGAGGCGCGCGCCGTCCAGTACGCTCACCTCTTGCCGCGCGGCGCGGGCGCGGCGCCCTACCGTGTGCACGATCCCGTCCCGCCGTCGCGGCTCGACGTGGACTTCGGCGCGCTGATCGCCGGCCTCGACGCCGAGTTCGCGCGATCGATGCAGCTGCGAGACGTGCGCGCGCGCGACGGCCGCGCGATCGTCCTGCACGTCGGAGACAAGAACAAGCGCGGCGCCGAGGACGCGGCCGAGGCGGGGCTGCGCGAGCTCCGTGAGCTGTGCGAGAGCGCCGGGCTCGAGGTCGTCGACGCCGTCACCCAGCTGCGCGACGGCGTCGATCCGCGCCTGGTCGTCGGGCGCGGCAAGCTCGACGATCTGCTGATCCGCGCGGCCGAGCTGGACGCGGAGACGCTCGTGTTCGACCGCAACCTCACGCCGTCGCAGTCGAGCGCGCTCTCGAAGCTCACGGAGCTGAAGATCCTCGACCGCACGCAGATCATCCTCGACATCTTCGCGCAGCGCGCGGAGAGCCACGACGGCAAGGCGCAGGTGGAGCTCGCGCAGCTGAAGTACGCGCTCCCGCGCCTCGCGATGAAGGACGACGCGCTCTCGCGCCTGACGGGCGGCATCGGGGGGCGCGGCCCGGGCGAGACGAAGCTCGAGATCGGCCGTCGGCGCGCGAAGGAGCGCGTGATGCACCTCGAGGCGCAGCTGAAGAAGCTCTCCAAGCAGCGCGAGCAGCGGCGCCGTCGTCGCAGCCGCCGCGACGTGCCGACAGCGTCGATCGTCGGCTACACGAACGCCGGCAAGAGCACGCTCTTGAACACGCTGACGCGCTCGGACGTGCTCGCCGAGGACAAGCTCTTCGCCACGCTCGACACGCGCTCCCGGCGCCTGCGGTTCCCCGAGGAGCGCGAGGTCGTGCTGACGGACACGGTGGGCTTCATCCGTGACCTGCCGAAGGATCTGTTCGCCGCGTTCCGCGCGACGTTCGAGGAGGCCGCCGACGCCGATCTGCTGCTCCACGTCATCGACGCCTCCGACCCTGCGCGCGATCTCCACGTGCGCACGACCGAGGGCGTGCTCTCGGAGCTCGGGCTCGCCGGGGTGCCCGTGCTCCGCGTCTACAACAAGGCTGATCTGCTCGCGCCGGGCGAGGGCTCACGGCTGGTCGACGGGCGCGACGACGCGCTGCTCGTCTCCGCGACGCACGAGGAGACGACCCGCGCGCTGCTCGCGCGGATGGCGGAGCTGCTTCGTCCGAGGTTCGACGCGCCGGGCGACGACGCGCCGGGGGATGACCCGCCGCAGGCGGATCCCGAGGCGGACGATCCGATCGAGCCCGACGCGGAGGCCGAGGTCACGCTGGACGCGATGCTCGGCGGGCGCCGCCGAAAGCGCCGCGTCACGGCTGCTTCGTGATGCTCAGCTCGTAGTTGCCGCTCGCGCCCTCCGCGCTCGCGTTCTTGTCGTAGGTGCCGTCGACGAAGACGTACACGGTCACCCCCGTGGTGAGGGACAGCGTGAGCTGCTCGACGCCCCCGGTCGAGGGCAGCGGCACCTCGTCGCTCGCGCCGAGGCAGGTGCCGGGGGTCGGAGGGCAGGCGCTGGCGACGTACAGCAGCGGATCGTAGAGCGTCGGGATCTTGCTCGGCACGACCCGAACGACGTACGTGCCGGACTCTGTCGGTGTGAACGCGTACACGGCGTCAGGCGACGCGTGCCCTTGCGAGGTCGAGACCCCGGCGCACGCACCCGGGTCGACGCCGTAGTCCTGCGTGAGCGTGAGGGTGCTGGCGTCGACCGTGAACGGCACCGACTGGACGATCACGGGATCGGCGCAGGTGTCACCGGTGGCGCTCGCGCCAGCCGAGCCTGCGTGCCCCGCGCTCGCGCCCGCTTGCCCCGCGCTCGCGCCCGCTTGCCCCGCACCTGCTTGGCCTGCGCTGGCGCCTGCTTGGCCTGCGCTGGCGCCTGCTTGGCCTGCGCTGGCGCCTGCTTGGCCTGCGCTGGCGCCTGCTTGGCCTGCGCTGGCGCCTGCTTGTCCTGCGCTGGCGCCTGCTTGTCCTGCGCTCGCGCCCGCTTGTCCTGCGCTCGCGCCCGCTTGTCCTGCGCTCGCGCCCGCTTGCCCCGCGCTGCCTCCGGGCGCGCCGGCAGCGCCCGACGGTCCGCCGCCCGCGCTCCCGCTGGCGCCCGCCGAGGCCCCGCCCGCCGCAGAAAGACCCGACCCCGCGGAGCCGGCCGACGGTTTCGAGCCAGCCGCGCCTGCCTGCGCCGCTCCCGCGGACCCGTCATCGGTGCTGTCGTCGGTGGCCGGCGCGGGGACGCTGCACGCCGCGCACAGGGTGAGCAGCGCCAGGGTCGTCCGCGTCACAGCGCCCCCTGGGCACGGAGCCCGACCGCCTGGAACGTGGCCTCCCGCGCGCTCGCCGCGCTCAGCGTGATCCTCGGCACGACGTCGCCCCTCCCTGTCGCGACCTTCTCGCCGACGATCAGGATGTGCGGTACCCCCCGGCTGCGCAGGGTGCTCAGGTGATCGTCGCGGAACGATCCGTTCGGGAAGGCGTAGATGTCCAGCGGCAGCTGCAGCACGTCGCGGAACACGCGCTCGCACTCCGCCAGGTCTCGCTCGAAGAACGCCAGCGGCTCGTACGCCATCGACTCGTGGCGGTAGGAGTGCGCGCCGATCTCGTGCGTCTGCGCGGCCTGCTTCACGTCGTCTATCGTCATCATCCGGGTCGACACCGAGAAGCCTCCGCGGTCAATCAGCTCCTCCACGCGGGCCCAGAGCGGCGCGCGCTCGACCGTGGGGCGGAGCTTCAAGAAGCGACTGAGCGCGACGCCGAAGCGCGCCCGCTCGTCGGGCCGGGAGCCGGACAGCCGCAGCTTGAACCCCGGGAGTCGCAGCTCGTTGATCAGGTACGACGGCGCGGCGTTGAGGAAGTCGTGGAGGCGCGCGTTCCACGGGGGCTCGCCGGTCTCGACCGAGCGACCGATGACGTTCTGGTTCGCCACGAGGCCGCGCCGATGAAGGATCGGCATCGCGTACTCGACGAAGGATTTGTAGCCGTCGTCGAACGACAGCACGAGGCGCGGCCTCGGATCGGAGGGATCGACCTCGTGCCGCGCGCGCACGGTGGTGACGCGAAACCGCGGCTCGATGAAGTCGAGCAGCTCCTCGAAGTCGCGTGGATCGAGCGGCGCATAGAAATCGCGGTCCACCGGCGCGACCTCGTGGAGGTTCAGCACGACGAGCCGCTGGCGCGCACGCAGGCCCTCGAGCAGTCGCGCCTCGTGACCGGCCGCGTGCAGCAGCTCGAAGTAGCCGCGCTTCAACATCGCGCGTGAGGGCAGCAGCCGCCGCATCCCCCCGTCTTACACGCTCAGGGCCGGCCTCGCCAGGCGATGAAGCGCACGGAGCGCTCGCTCGTGGAGGTGAGCGTGACCTCGCCCGCGACGCAGAGCGGACCTCGGCGAGGCAGCAAGACCGCGCCGTCGCCGGTCGCGCGCTCGACGACTGTCTCTCCGTCGGCGAGCGTCGCCGTGACCCTCCCCTCCCCCACGAGCGCCACGCGGTAGCAGGCGGGCCCCTGTCCTCCCAGCTTCACCGCGCCCACGAGATCGCGTGGTCCGGCGACCTTCGACATCCCTGGAGCGCAGCGCGCCTCCGCTCGGACGAGGAGGGCATCGGGGGTGTCGCTCGCCGCGCCCCAGCATCCGCCGGCGTCGATGGTGAGCGCGGACTGCGCGCTCGCCGCCGCGGACGCGGACGGCGTGGACGCCGTCGCAGGGCCCGCGGGCGCCGGCGCGGGAGCTACCCGGGAGACCGTGTCCCGGCAGCCCACCGTGACCACGGCGCACACGGCCGCGGCTGGGACGAGGATCGAGAGGTGCTCGCGCGCCGCGCGGTGCATCCGGCGGTCAGTCGGCCTTCGCGGTGCCCTGATCGCCCGCGGCGCGTCGCTCGGCCCGCGCCCGGAGCGCCGTCACCGCCTGGTCGGCCGCGAACGCCAGCTCTGGCGTCACCATCGAGCCGGGCAGCGGCAGCTTCGGGACGATCAGCAGCTCGCACTTCAGGATCGTGTGGGTGTCGTCGACCGCGCGCAGGCGGAACGTGGTCCGCATGTCCTCGACGTTGCCCTCGACGAGGCGCCCCTCGATGCGCTCGCCCTTGGCGCCGTCTTTCACGGGGGCATCGAAGCGGGTCTGCGACCACACGGTCGCGGCGCCGTGGAGGATCGGCACCTCGAGGTACACGTCGGTCTTGCCGTCCTTCTTCGCGATCACGCGGCTCTTCTTGAACCTCGGGATCATGCTCTGGTAGCGACCGTAGTCCTGCACGGCCTTGCGCACCGTCGCGATGGGCGCGTTCACCAGCACCATCGCCCCGCCGGCCTTGATGGAGGCCCCCGGCACGGAGACCTCGTAGCGCGGCACGCTGCGGTCGGAGAGGCGCTTCGCCTCGGCGTCCGAGTCGTCGGCGCTCGCGACGAGCGGCGCGAAGGCGAGGCAGGCGGCGAGGGCGGTGATGAGGAGGTTACGCGTAGACATGGTCGGTCCCCTTGGGGTGAGGCCGGTCGACCCGGCACACCCCACCAAGCAGCAGTCGTGCCATCCTAGCCACTTCTCGGGCAAACGCGAGGATGAGCCTCGGCTCGAGCGGTCGTGAACGCGCGGTCATGGTCCGACCGTGGCCCGCGCCTCCTCGAGATCGAGATCGTCGAGCGGCGCCATCTTGCAGGTGCCCTCGAACTGCACGCCCTTCTCGAGCAGGATCTCCGGCGCGTGCAGCGAGCCCTCGACCTTCGCGGGGACGTACAGCTCGATGCTGCGCCGCGCGCGGACGCTCGCCTTCACCCGGCCGCCTCGGACGATGAGCGCGCCGACCTTGATCTCTCCCTCCACGACCGCGCCGTCACCCACGACCAGCACGTCTTCACTGAGGATCTCGCCGCGAAATTCACCGTCGATGCGGACCGCGCCGACGAAGTGCAGCTTGCCGTCGAAGCGCGTCCCGCGCCCCAAGAGCGCGGTGAGCTCCTGCACCTCGACGCCCATGCGCGGCTCAGTTCGACGACGCGGGCGGCGGCGGCAGCGGCGTCACCTTGCCGGTGGTGTCCGAGGACTTGCGCAGCTTGATGTCACCCGCGGACGCCAGGTACGCGAGCGAGATGCTGGTCAGCATGAACATCGTCGCGAACACGGCCGTCAGGCGCGTGAGGAGGTTCCCGGCGCCGCGCCCGCCGAAGACCTGCTGCGTCGCCGCGCCGCCCATCGCGCCGAGGCCGCCCATCTTGCCCTGCTGGAGCAGGACGACGAGGACCAGGAACAGGCACGCGATGATGTGGACGACGGAGAGGATGGTGCTCAGCATGGGTCAAGGTCCGTGGGCGGCCGCAACGATGGCCAGGAACTGCCGGGAGTCAAGGCTCGCGCCGCCGACGAGCGCGCCGTCGACGTTGGGGCACGACAGCAGCGCGGCCGCGTTGTCGGGCTTCACGCTGCCGCCATACAGGATGGGCGTCGCCTCGGCGAGGGCGACGGACGTCTCGGCGAGCAGCGCCCGGATCCGCGCGTGCACCTCCTCCGCCTGCGCGGCGGTCGCGTTCCTGCCCGTGCCGATCGCCCAGACGGGCTCGTACGCGATCGCGTGCCCGGCGCTCGGGGCGAGCGTGGCCGTGACGGCGGCGACCTGCGCGAGCACGACGTCGAACGTGCGCCCGGCGTCCCGCTCGGCGAGCGTCTCGCCGACGCACACGATGGGACGCAGCCCCGCCGCGAGCGCGGCTCCCGTCTTCTCGGCGACGCCCGCGTCGGTCTCACCGAAGAGCTGGCGGCGCTCGCTGTGACCGAGAATGACCCAGCTCGCGCCAGCCTCCTTCAGCATGGCGGCGCTGATCTCGCCGGTGAAGGCGCCGCTCCCTGCCGCGTGCATGTTCTGTCCGGCGACCGAGATCGCGGAGCCGTCGAGCTCCGCCGAGACCGCCGCCAGCGCTGTGAAGGGCGGCGCGACGACGACCGAGACGCCGCGCGGGTCCGCGAGGTCGCGGCGGATCGCCGCGGCGAGCTCGCAGCCGCTGCGGCCGCCGTGCTGCATCTTCCAGTTGCCTGCGATGATGGGGGTGCGCGTCGAGGTCATCGCTCGTCTCCCAGTCAGCCCCTCAGCTCCTCAGCGCCTCGATGCCCGGGAGCTTCTTGCCCTCGAGCAGCTCGAGCGACGCGCCGCCGCCCGTCGAGATGTGCTTGAACCCGGCCGCGATCTCGGGGCCCGCCGCCGCGACCGCCGCCGCGCTGTCGCCGCCGCCGACGACGGTGAACCCTCCGGCGCGGCTCATGGATGTCGCCACGCCCATCGTCCCCTTCGAGAACGCGGGCGACTCGAAGAGCCCCATCGGGCCGTTCCAGAAGATCGTCGCCGCGCGCTCGATCTTCGCGGCGAACCGCGCGACCGACTCGGGGCCGATGTCGAGCGCCATGTGGCCGGCCGGCACCGCGTCGGCCGACACGGTCTCGCCCGTGGCGGCGTCGAGGCCGGTCGCGACCACGACGTCGCTCGGGAGGAGGACCTCGACGCCGCGGTCGCGCGCCTTCTCGAGGATGGTGCGCGCGAGCGCGAGCTTGTCGTCCTCGACGCGGGACGCCTGCATCGCGTTGCCCTGCGCCGCGAGGAACGTGTTGGCCATCGCGCCGCCGATGAGCAGCGCGTCGACCTTGTCGAGCAGGGCGTCGAGCACGGTGATCTTGTCGCTCACCTTCGCGCCGCCGAGCACGGCGACGTAGGGCTTCTCGGGGCGCGCGACGAGCCTGCCGAGCGCGCGGATCTCCTTCTCGAGCAGCAGGCCACAGCCGCGCTCCCGCACGAGCCTCGGCAGCGCGTGCACCGACGCGTGCGCGCGGTGGGCCGCGCCGAACGCGTCGTTCACGTAGACGTCGCACAGCTCGAGCAGCGCTCGCGCGAACGCCTCGTCGTCGGCCTCCTCTCCCTCGTGGAAGCGCAGGTTCTCGAGCAGGCACACCTGGCCGTCGCGAAGATCGAAGATCACCTTCTTCGGGCCGTCGCCGACGCAGTCGTCGGGCAGGTGGACCTCGCAGTCGAGCAGCTCGCTCAGGCGGGCGCCGGCGGGCTCCAGGCCGAGGCCCTGCGTCTTGCCGGGCTTCGGGCGGCCGAGGTGCGACGCGAGGACGAGCTTCGCGCCGCGCGCCTGGAGCGCGCGGATCGTCGGGAGCGCCTCGCGGATGCGCGTGTCGTCGGTGATCTCGGTCGTGCCCTTCTTCAGGGGCACGTTGAAGTCGACCCGGAGGAAGACGCGCTTGTTCTCGACCTCGAGGTCCGCGATCGTCTTGATCCCGGCGAGCGTCGTCATCAGAGGCTCTTCGCCATCAGCGTGACGAGGTCGAGCATCCGGTTCGAGAAGCCCCACTCGTTGTCGTACCACGCGCACACCTTCGCGAAGCGGTCTCCGACGATCTGGGTGAGCGTCGAGTCGAAGATCGACGAGGCCGGGTGCCCGACGTAGTCGAGCGAGACGAGCGGCTCGTCCTGGTACACGAGGTAGCCCTTCATCGGGCCCTCGGCGGCCGCCTTCATCGCGGCGTGGATGGCGTCCTTCGTGACGGGCTTGTCGGTGCGCAGCGTGAGATCGACGAGCGACACGTCGACCGTCGGCACCCGCACGGCCTGGCCGTCGAGCTTGCCCTTCAGCGCCGGGAGCACCTCGCTCAGCGCCTTCGCGGCGCCCGTGCTCGACGGGATCATGTTCACCGCCGCGGCGCGGGCGCGGCGCAGATCGCCCTTCCTGTGGGGCAGATCGAGGATGTGTTGATCGTTCGTGTACGCGTGGATGGTCGTCATCAGCCCGGACTCGACGCCGAACGTGTCGAGCATCACCTTCGCGACGGGCGCGAGGCAGTTCGTCGTGCACGAGCCGTTCGACACGACGTGGTGCTTCGCCGGCTCGTACTCGCCCTCGTTCACGCCGAGCACGAGGGTCTTGTCGGGGTTCTTCGAGGGCGCGCTGATGATGACCTTCTTCGCGCCCGCGTCGAGGTGCGCCTGCGCCTTCTCGCGGTCGGTGAACAGGCCCGTGCACTCGAGCACGACGTCCACGCCGAGCGACCGCCACGGCAGCTCCTTCGGGTCCTTCAGCGCGGAGCACGCGATGACCTTGCCGTCGACGTGGATGCCGTCGGTCGACGCCTTCACGTCGACCAGCGGGAACACCCCGTGGACGCTGTCGTAGCGGAGCAGGTGCGCGAGGGTCTTCGGGTCGGTCAGATCGTTGATCGCGACGACCTCGAGGCCGTCGAGCTTGCGCTCGTGGAGCGCGCGCAGCACACACCGGCCGATGCGGCCGAACCCGTTGATCGCAATCTTCGTCGCCATGTCAGGAGCACTCCGTGGGTGAGGTGCGGCCTTCTAGGCAACTCCACGCGGATCGGCAAGGGCGATGAATTCCCCGCAAACGGTGCGTCCGGACGAGATCGCGCTTGCAGGTCGGCGCGACCTCCTGCACCCTCTGACGCTACGTCGCGTGACCTTACGTGACCATACACACAGGGCAATCGGGGGCTCTCCCCGCTCGCGCGCTCGGTCCTTCCCATGCACATCAAACAGCTCGAGATTTCCGGGTTCAAGTCGTTCGTCGATCGCACGGTCATCCAGTTCGATCACGACATCATCGGCGTCGTCGGCCCGAACGGCTGCGGCAAGTCGAACATCGTCGACGCCATCCGGTGGTGCATGGGCGAGCAGAGCGCGAAGCACCTCCGCGGCCGCGCGATGGCGGACGTCATCTTCGCGGGCTCCGAGTCGCGCGCGCCCGTCGGCCTCGCGGAGGTGACGCTGACGTTCGACAACGGCGACCCGGCGCTCGCCGCGCTCCTGCCGCTCGAGTACCGCGACTACCCCGAGATCGCCGTCACGCGCAGGCTCTACCGCGACGGCGCGAGCGAGTACCTGATCAACAAGACGCAGGTGCGGCTGAAGGACATCACCGATCTCTTCCTCGGCACCGGCGTCGGCACGAAGGCGTACTCGATCATCGAGCAGGGCAAGATCGGCCTCATCGTCTCCGCGCGCGCCGAGGACCGCCGCCTGATCATCGAGGAGGCCGCAGGGATCACGAAGTACAAGTTCCGCCGGAAGCAGGCCGAGCAGAAGATGGAGCTGACGCGCCAGAACCTCGCGCGGGTCGGCGACATCGTCGCGGAGATCGAGCGCAACCTCGCGTCGCTGCGGCGTCAGGCGCAGAAGGCCGAGCGGTACCGGTCGTACCGCGCGGAGCTCGAGGACCTGATGCTCCACGACGCGAGCCACAGGTACCTCGAGCTGACGGTCGTCGCGGGCGTCGAGCAGTCGGCGCTCGCCGAGGTGACCGAGGGGGAGCAGCAGGCGAAGGCCGAGCTCGGCGCGCGCGAGGGCGAGCTCGAGGGCCAGCGGATGGCCGCGTTCGAGCTGGAGGCCGTGGCGGAGGCGGCGCAGGCGGCGGCCTTCACGGCGACCAACGACGTGCGCGGCCTGGAGGCCGAGCTCGCCCGCGGTGAGGACAGGCTCCGCAGCACGCGCGCGCGCGCCGACCAGGCGTCGCAGGAGGTCGCCGAGCTCGAGGCCCAGCTCGA
>JADLFU010000192.1 GCA_020849655.1 Polyangiaceae bacterium
ACGCCGGCGCGCGCGGCGAGATCGACGAGCGTCGCCGGGTGACGTCCGAGCAGATCGGCGATGGCGTCGTGGAGCGTGCCGCGCATGGGCGGACGGAAGGCACGCGGCGGGCCAGGGGAAAATTCACAAATTTCCGCTGTTTCAGGGGCCTCGAGGGGTGGACGTGGACGCCGCGTCCACGGACATCCGGGTCCACCCCGCGCGCTCCGGTCAGCGCGAGCGCGCCGCCGGGAAGAGCGCGGACGGGCTCCCTCCTCTCGCCCAGCCTCGCGGCCATCCCCACGGCCTCGCATGAGGACGGCCTCCTCGCGTCCGACCTCACGCCTCACGGCTCCAGGGGCATGGGCGCTCGGAGCGCCACGCCGCCACGATCTGTCAGCCGAGGCCCGTGAGCTCGTGCGGTACGTCGGCCCCGCTCGCCCGATTCAGATGGGCCGCCGCGTGGAGAGCCCTCGCCATTTCGAGGCCGGATCACTAACCTCCGCGTCGTGATTCACCTTACGCCCGCCACGCTCGACAAGCTCAAGGAACGCCTGCGCGCGCGAGGCGAGCGCGCCTCGGTCGTGCTCGGCTCAGCGAAGGCCTCGCTCGACGCGATCGAGGCGATGAGCGTGGTCTCGGAGTTCGGCGCGCTCTGCGAGGCGATGTTCCTGGTGATGCTCGCCGACAAGAAAGTGAAGAACGTGGAGCGCGACGTGCTGCGCGGCGCGATGCGGGTGCTGTCGAACGATCGCGTGCGCTCCACGCACCTCGAGTCGATGCTCGACGCGGCCGCGCGCGGCGTCGCCGAGGAGGGCCTCGAGAAGCGACTCGCCGCGGTGATCGAGCGCCTGCGGGGCGACGAGGGACGCGCCGAGACGGTGTACATCCTCGCCGCCGCCGTCGCCGCCGCCGACGCCGCCATCGTGCCCGAAGAGAGCGCCGTGCTCCACGCGCTCGCCGAGGGGCTCGGCCTCGACGAGGCGCGCACGAACCAGCTGTTGTCCGAGATCGAGGCGGGAGACGTCCTGCCCATCGACGCCCCGAAGAAGGCCTAGCCAGCGAGGTGCGCGCGGACGCGTGGCTCGTGGCGGCGGTCGCGTCTGCACACCTCGCCTGTCGCCGCGCCGACCCGGCGCCCCCTCCGCCACCGGCCGCCTCGATCGCGTCGGCGCAGCTGAACCTCCCGGCGCCCGACGGCGCTCCGCCTCCGTCGCCGCGCCGGTTCGACGCTCGCTCGCCCGAGGACTCCGAGCTGCTCCGCGCCCACGCCGAGTCGTTGCGCGCGCACTTCGGCGCGACGACCGGGCCGCTCGAGGTGATGGCGGCACCTGGCGCGGAGGGGCGGGTCATCTTGCTCGTCCAGGCGAAGGGCGCGAAGCATGCGCCGCTCGTGCTCGTGTCGGACGCGCGCCGCGCCCTCCTGTGGACGAAGGCGCGACCGCTCGCCGGGACGGCGCGGGGAGGCCGGCTCGTGAGCATCGCGGGTGGACCCGACGGCGACGTGCTGATCGCGTGGTGCGACGACGGCAGCGGGGCGCTCGCAGCGCGGCGGTGGGACGCGGAGGGCGGGCTCCTCGCGGACTACCAGCTGCTGCCGAGCGCCACCTGCGACTCGCTCACCTCGCTGTACTGGCCGGGCGAGGGCTGGGTCGTCGTCGCGTCGCTGCTCGGCGCCGGGCGCGCGCAGCTGCTGGGAGAGCGCGGCGCGCTGCGCTGGGGTCACGAGGGGCTCTCGCTGGGCCGAGGGTTCCGCGCGCCGACGCCTCACACGATCGTGCAGGACACGGATCGCTCGGTGATCGTCCTCGGCTACGGCTACGCGGAGCTCGGCCGCGGGGATCGAGCGGTCGCGTGGCGCGTCTCGCGCGAGGGGCGCGTGTCGTTCCGGGTCGAGCTCGGCGACGCGCCGAGAGGAGCCCTCCTCCCCGCGCTCGACGCCGAGCGCCTCGAGGCCGGCCTGGTGCGCGTGTCGCTCTCCGACCAGCGCGTCGAAATCACCTCGGAGGGCCAGGTGCGGCTCCCCCGATGATTCGCCCGGCTCCTCACCAGTCGGTGAGCTGATGTCGGACGATCGCGCTCGACGCGGCGAGCTCGAGGTCGCGCGCGCGCACGAGCGACGCGCAGTCGCCGGCGTCGAGCGCCTCGCCGGTCCCGCGCTCCACGCAGCGATCCTTCAGCCAGGCCCGGCGCGCGTCGAACGCGTGCCCGTCGGTGCGCACCGCGACGCCATCGCCGCCGAGATCGAGCGCCCTCCCCACGAACCCGCGCGGCACCTCGATCCCCAGCAAGGTGAGCAGCGTCGGGGCGATGTCGATCTGTCCGGCCGGCCGCGACGAGCGCCCGGTCACGCCCGCGCCCGCGATGATGAGCGGCACGCGCGACGGGAGATCGCCTCGCGCGATCCCGGCCTCCGTCAGGCGCTCGAGCTCCAGACCTGCCGCCTCGCCGTGGTCGCCGTACACGACGATCACGGTGTCGCGGAGCGCGCCACGCGCCTCGAGATCCTGCAGCAGCCGCCCGACGGCGCCGTCGACGTAGCGCGCGACCTCGAGGTAGCTGCCGAGCGTCGAGCCGTGGAGCGACCCCGCGCGCCACCCGCCGAGCGCCTCGGGCACGGGCGCGTACGGCGCGTGCAGCGACAGCGTGATCAGCCACGCGAAGAACGGCCGCGGCAGGCGCGCGACGCGCGGGGCGACGCGCTCGAAGAAGACGCCGTCCGCGAGCCCGAACCCGAGCAGCGCGCCGTCGCCGATGGCGGGCCGAAAGACCGACTCCTCGATCCCGTACGCGCGGTGGCGGCGCCCGGCGTTCCAGAAGGTCGGGTGGTCGGCGATCGACGACCACGTCGTGTAGCCCGCGCGGGCGAGCGTGCGCGGCATCGCGGGCACGACCGGATCGGGGAAGGACACGGCGACGGCCTCCCTCGGCAGCGGGTGCAGCGACGTCATCACCAGGTGATCGCCGTCGGACGACCGCCCCGCGTCGGTCTGATCGAGCACCTGATCGAAGCACAGCCCGCGGCTGCACAGCGACGCGAGCGTCGGCATCACGGGCTCGCCGTCGATGGTCGCGTCGATCGCCCACGCGTTCAGCGACTCGACCTGCAACAAGAGCGCGCTCTTGCCGTGCGCGAGGCCGGCCCAGGGGTGTCGCTCGGGCGCGCCGCGCGCCGTCCTGAGAGCGCGCGCGGCCACGAGCGCGGCGTCCCGTGATCCCGTCCGCCTGGTGAGCAGGAGCGCGAGGTCACGCGCGTGGGTCGTGAGGAAGCCCCGCTCCATCGGGGGGCGCAGGGCGACGCCGCTGTCCACCGGCGCGGCGCGCGCGAACGCGGCGAGCCCTCGGATCGCCGGGGCGCCCCCCAGGCCGAGGAGCGCCGCGATCGTCACGAACGCCACACGGCCGACGGGCGCGGGCGGGGCCAGCGCGAGCGCGAGGGCCGCAGCGAGCGGCGGCGCGAGGGCCCAGAGCGCGTGCGCCGGGAGCGAGCTCAGGACGCCGCCCATCACGCTCGGCACCTGCCCCGCCACGCTGAGCGCGGACGGCGGCAGCACGGCCCCGTACGTCCATGTGTACACGGCGTCGGCCACGCAGAGCAGCGAGAGCGCGAGCACCGTGACGAGGGCGACGACGAACCGAGCGCGCCCCGGCGTGAGCGCCGTCGGGATCGCGAGCACGCACGCGGTCGAGAGCGGGATGACGAGCGACGAGACCGGCGAGGCCGTGAGCCCCGCGTACCGCGCGGTCGCCGCGAGCGCGCCGACGACGACCAGCCCGACGGGCGCCACCGCTGCCCACACGGACGCCGCCCGCGGCCTCATCCGCGCCGCCCTCGCCGCGAGCGGCGCGCCGAGCAGCACGACGAGCCCGACCCCTTCGGCGAACCTCGGCCCCACCGTCGCTCCTCACCGCCGCGCGCCGGAGCGACGCGCGATCAAAGCCCTTGCGGCCCGCGCCGGCTGGGTTACGGGGGAGCCCGAGATGGGCGCGCAGATCGTCGACGACAGGTCGTTCAAGGCGGAGGTGTTGATGTCCGAGCTCCCGGTGCTCGTCGACTTCTACGCAGACTGGTGCCAGCCCTGCAAGATCACGTCGCCCGAGGTCGAGGCGCTCGGCAAGGAGCTCGAGGGCAAGCTCAAGGTCGTCAAGGTCAACACCGACAAGTCGCCGACGCTGGCCCAGTCGCTGCGCATCCAGTCGCTGCCGACCTTCATGGTGTTCGTGAAGGGCCGCCCCGTCGACGCGCAGGTGGGCGCGATGAAGAAGGCGCAGCTCCGCCAGATGGTGGAGCCGCACCTGCCGCGCGCCGAGGGCGCCATCCTCGCGCGCGAGCTCGCGCAGCTCATCACCGAGGGGCAGGTCGTGCCGGTCGACATCCGCGAGGCGTCGAGCTGGGGGCGCGCCCACCTGCCGCGCGCCGCGTCGATGCCCGAGACGGAGCTCGAGTCGCGCCTCGCCGAGCTGCACATGCTGGCGGGCGAGCCCGTGCTCTACTGTCGGTCGGGCGACAAGGCGAAGGCGCTCGCCGAGCGGCTCGCCGCGAGCGGCATCCCGGTCGCGTTCCTCGAGGGTGGCATGCTCGCCTGGGAGGCCGAGCTGCTCCCCGTCGAGCGGCCCTGAGGTCGGCGAGTCGACCTCGGCGGCTCCGGCAGGTCTCGCGCCGCGTCACCGGGAGGGCGCGCCGCGGGTCACTTGCCCTTCGGCTTCTTGTCGGGCGCGCGCTTGGGGTCCATCGTCGGCTTCGGGTCGCCCTCGAAGGAGATGCCGTGGTACGTGGCCTCCCAGGTCACCGCGCCCGCTGCCGCGCTCGTCGACGCGTCTGACTTGTCGCCCCCCTTCAGCGGGATGTTGAACGACAGCTCCTTCTTCGCGACCTGGTTGCCCTTCGCGTCGTAGCCGTAGAAATCGATGAACAGCACCGTCACGGTCTTTCGACCCGTGTTCTCGACGATGAACTCGGGGCCACCGGAAGAGGTCTGCTTGGAGTAGCTCAGCTTCACGGCGTCCCAGGGGCCCTTCTCGGGGAGGCTCGACGCCGACGCGGAGCCCTTGTCGCCCTTGCACCCCGCGGCGCCCGCTGCCCCGAGGCCCAGTGTACACAAGACCAACAGCTGCCCAGCGCGGCGTCCTCTCATGATGTAGATCATGTATTCGTCGTCGGCGTCGCGGTCAACCGCGGGCTGTTCGGTCAGCCGAGCTGCGCGGAGCGCCGCGTGAAGGCGCCGTCCATCCACCACCCCGTGATCGGGAAGCTGACCTCGTCGGTCGCGGCCGCGCCCGCCGCGACGAGCAGCGGCGCGAAGTGCTCGACGGTCGGCAGCGCCAGGCGCGCGCCCGGCCCACGCGCGAGAAAGTCGCTCAGCGAGTCGAGGTCGTGGGCCGCGAGCGCCTCGGCCGTCCACGCGTCGAACTCGCGCGCCCACGCGGGGGTCCCCTTGCGAAAGGCGAAGCTCATGTTGTGCGTGATGAACCCGCTGCCGACGATCAGCACCCCCTCGTCGCGCAGCGGGGCGAGCGCGCGCCCGAGCTCGAGGAGCGCGCCCGACGCGAGCCCCGGCAGCGACAGCTGGAGCACGGGCACGTCCGCGGCGGGGTACATGCAAGCCAGCGGGACATAGGCGCCGTGATCGAGGCCCCGACTGGACGACTCGACCGCCACGCCACGCGCGCCGAGGAGCTCCCTCACGCGACGAGCGAGGAGCGGGGCGCCGGGCGCCAGGTACTTCACCTGGTAGAACCGCTCAGGGAACCCTGAAAAATCGTACACGAGCGGGACCGTCTCGGTCGCGCCCAGCGTGATCGGCCGCGCCTCCCAGTGCGCCGAGATCATCAGGATGGCTCGCGGACGGGGCAGCGCG
>JADLFU010000193.1 GCA_020849655.1 Polyangiaceae bacterium
GGAGGACAAGCGCTCGTCCACTCCCAGGGCTCCGTGAGCTCCGGGTGGGGGTTGCGAAACATTCGCAACATGCAGCTCCACTCGCCCGGCGCGATCTCCTCCCATCCAGGAGGCGCGCCCGGCGGAGGCGGGCCGCAGGGCGCCCCCGTGCCAGCGGCGTTGCCAGCGTTGCCAGCGCTCGATCCGGCGGCGCCGGCGAGCGTGTGGCCCGCCCTCCCCGCGGTGCCCGACTTTCCCGCGGCGCCCGACCTTCCCGCGCCAGCCGATCCGCTGGTGGTCGCCGCGGTCTCACCGCTGTCACCGCCGCAGCCGGGGATGGCCGAGGCGACGCCGAGCGCCGCGAGCCCCGCGAGCCAGCACAGCGAGTGGAGGGGATGGATCGTTCTCACAGGCAGCCTCCGGGGTGAGTGTAGCGCGGGCGGTCGACCCGGAGCGTCTCGGCGCTCACCGGCACCGGCAGCGCGCCGCGGCGGTGTCGCACGAGCAGCCCGTAGCCCGCGACGTCGACCGAGGGCGCCGCGGTCAGCCAGCCGCTCTCGACGCGCACCGGCGACGCCGTGAGCCCGCCCTGTGCGCCGGCGTCGACCCGGAAGATGACGTGCACGCGAAGTCGCTCGCTCGAGGTCGACAACAGAACGGCGCCGTCCCGATCGAGCGCGAGCCACTGCTCGTCGAACCAGCCGAGCCGCGGCCACTCTCCCGCTTTTGTTGCCGCTCCCGACTCTGCGTCGACCAGCCACAGCCTCGCCCGCTTGGCCCAGTGGCTGCCGCGCTCGTCGAGGATCCACAACCTCCCCGCCGCGGCGCCCTGGCGGGACGGCTGGTACGTGGCGGCGAGGACGCGGCCGAGCGTGCCCTCGGGCACCGCCAGCCGGCGCCACGTCGCGCTGTCCGGGCCCACCTCCGCCTTCCACACCTCGCCAGACTCCTGGCCGCCGAGGGCGCCACCCACCGAGAACAGCACAGCCTGGCTCGCGCTGTACACGAGCGTGGCGTCGGTGACCGGCGGAGGCGCCGGAGTGTCCGAGGGCGCCTCCGTGGCCTGCGTGGCCTGCGTGGGCTCTGGCACGTCGAGCGTCGTCGAGTCAGTCCCCACAGTCCCCGCGAGATCCTTCGTCGGCGCCGCCCGCGTGACGTCCAGCCCCCCTGGGCAGGAACGCCCCGAGCCCCGCGGGGGTGGCGACGTCGTGGAGGGGTAGCTGGGTGGGAGAGTTCAACGCGCTGAGGAACGTGAAGTTGAGCGACACGGGGCTGGGGGGTGCGCCTGCCTCTGTCGCTGCGCCCGCGAGCGCCGACACGGGGTATGGCGCGGCCGGGAACAGCTCCACGCCGGCCGGGGAGCGCGGTGACGGCGCGGACGACAGCAGCTCCAGGCATGCACCCGTGGCGGCCGCGGCCGGGCTGAGCTTCGAGCTACAAGGCGACGACTGATCTGCCGCCCCGAGCACCGGGTTGAACCGCAGCTCCAGGTTGGCCTTGCCCGTGTCCTCGAAGAGGGCGCTGAGCGTCTCGCGCAGACCGGCGAGATCCGCGTCACGCACCGAGAACGTGCCCCGTCTGCCGCCAGGCACGGTCGCGTCTTGCGTCACCGTGTCGAGCGAGGACGGCGGCCTCCCCGTGATGGATGCCTGCTGTACCGGGTGCGTGCAGCCCAGAAACAACGGGCCCAGGAGCCCCAGCACGAGCTTGCCTACACGCAGGGCGCTCTCGCCCCCCCCCCACACACGCAGATGTTCTTGGTTTGCATGGCCTGCACCTACCCCGTCGGACGGGGGAGGGAAGCGCGAAATGTTGTCTTCGTGGTCTTCGTGGAGTGCGTGGCGCGCCGCCGGCGCGGGCGCTCAGTTCTTCCCGGTCAGGTGCGTCCTGTTGGCGGTGAAGGTGATGTAGGACGAGTACGCGCGGGTGTTGCCCTTCCACTGGGCCTCCGGCACCTTCTTGGGCTGCCCCGAGCCCGCGCTCACGATCCCCAGCTTGCCAGAGAACCCGGCGCCCGCGACGTCGGGCTGGCTCGCGTTGATGGCGCCGACGCACAGGAACGTCGCCTTGCACCCGCCGACGACCGCGTCGAGCAGCGAGTTGCACCCCGCGCCGACTGGCATGCCCTTGCCGCAGTAGGTGTAGCCGCTGCTCCCGCTGCAGCCCGAGTTGCACGCGGTCGTGCCGGTCGTCAGCGCCTCGGGGACGGGGATCTGCGCCAGCGACTCGACCGTGATGTTGCCGCACAGCCCCTGGGTGCCGCTCGCGTTCGCCGTGACCGTCTGGAAGGTGACGAGCCCCGGCGCGAGGTTGGCGGGCGGCGCGCCGGGCTTGCTCGGCGCGGGCGTGCCGTCCAGCGTCGCGAAGATGTTGGCGTCGCGCATCGCGAGCGGCGCCGGGGTGCCCGCGATCAGCAGCGTGATGGTGGTGTCGGACGGCCCGGCCGTCAGCGTCCTCCCGGAGACGGAGGCCGGCTGGATGAAGGAGGTCGGCAGGCCGCTTGCGTCGACGTTCGACGACGACGCGAGGAACCACCAGTCGAGCGGCGCCGCGCCGGGCCACGCGCCCTTCGCGGGGTCGGGCGACGCCGCGACGAGCCCGAGCTTGAGGTCGGCGTCGGCGACGCCGGTGAGGTCGTCGAGCCCCAGCATGGGGACGACCACGTTCGTGCTGCCGTCCTCGATGGCGGTCTTCAGTGAGTCGTTGACCGTGCTGCGCCCGGCGCCCGCGAGGACGTTGCGCCCGAAGGCGTTGGTCGTGGGAACGCAGCCGGAGGGGGCGACGGCGTTGGTGATCACCGCCGAGGTCAGTCGCACGGCCATCTCGTACTTGCACCCGGCGTCACAGCCATCGAGGTTGGCGGTGCCCCCGTCGTCACACTCCTCGCCCGCGTCGACCTTGCCATCTCCACACGCGGCCGCCTGGACCGCCTTGCAGCCCGCGTCGCAGCCCGCGCTGCCCGGCGGCTCGCACTGCTCACCGGCCCCGGCGTCGACGTACCCGTCGCCGCAGCTCGACAGCGCGCACGCCCCGCCCAGGCAGATGTTGGCGCCGCCGCAGCCCGTGCCGTCCGGGGCCGCCGCGCCGGGCGCGCACGCCTGGCCGGTGCTCGGGCCGACGCTCACGTCCGCGCAGGACTCGGCGCCGTTGCAGGGGTTCTGGTCCAGGCAGGAGTCGGGGCTCTTCGTGCAGGACGGCGTGCAGTTGCTCTCGCAGCCCGTGCCCGCGCCGTTCTGCGCGCCGAAGTCGCAGGTCTCGCCCGCCTCGACGACGCCGTTCCCGCACGTGGCGCCCGGCGCGTTGCAGGCCCCCGCGGTGCACGTGCTCGGGGCGTCGCAGCCCGCGGGGCTCTGGCCGTCGGCCGCCGGATCGGGCTGGGTCGCGCACTTCTGGCCGACCTTCACGCCCGCCGCGAGGACGTCGACGCACGCCGCCAGCCGGCACGCCGGCGCCGCGGGGCAGCTCGCCGCCGGCGTCTTGCAAGTGAAGGTGCAGTCCTTCTCGCAGCCGTCGCCGTCGGTGGTGTTGCCGTCGTCGCAGGCCTCGCCCGCGGCCGCGTCGAGCGCGCCGTCGCCGCACGCGGACGCCTTGCAGACGCCGGCGACGCACGCCTTGCCCGCCCCGCACGGCGCGCCGTCGGGCCTCGTGGCGCCGGGCTTGCAAGTGTGGGTGGTCGCGTCCTGGCACTGGCCGTCGAGCACGCACGGGTTGGTCGACGCGCACCCGCGCTTCGGATCGCCCGTCTTGCAAGTGAAGAGGCACCCCGGCTCGCAGCCGTCGCCCGCCTTGGCGTTCCCGTCGTCACACTCCTCGCCCGTCTGCGGCTTGCCGTCGCCGCAGGACGGCGCCGCGCAGACCCCCTTGATGCACACCTTGCCGGTGTCGCACGCGGCGCCGTCGGCGAGCGGCGCGCCGGCCTTGCAGACGGCGGAGCCCTTCACGCCGGCGCACGTCTCCGCGCCGTTGCAGGGGTTCTTGTCGTCGCACTTCGCGTTGCCCGTCGTCTCCGGGTTGCAGGTGTACGTGCAGTCGGCCTCGCAGCCGTCCCCCGCGGTCTTGTTGCCGTCGTCGCAGTCCTCGTTGTTCTCCTTCTCGACCTTGGAGTTCCCGCACATCCCCTTGTCGCCGCTGCCGGCGGCCCCGCCCGCGGCGCCCCCGGACTTGCCGGCGCTCCCCCCGGCGGGCTGCCCGCCTGCGCCGGCCTTCGCGCCGCCTGCGCCGCTCGCGCCCCCCGCGGCGGGGGCCGCCTGGTCGCTCGAGTCTTCGGAGCCCCCGCACGCGACGAACATCGCGAGCGTCGCGGGCAAGAGCAAGGAGAGGGGCAGTCGAAGGTGGCGCATGAGGAACCTCGTCGGTGAGCGAGGCACCTTGCGCACCTCGGCCGCCCCAGCGTGCGCGTCACGGGCGCGCCTGAGAAGCCGGTTCGTGCGTCCGAGAGCGCGAATTTTCGCGCCCATCACGGAACATTCTGCCGCGGCCGAACGCCGCCCTACACGTGGCCGCGGTCGAGCGCGCGCGCCGCCTGATCGCACAGCACCTTCACCGCGAGCCCGAGCGGCGCGAACCGCGCGTCCTTCGTCAGGCCCTGCTTGTAGCGATAGTAGATCTGCTGCAGCACGATCGCGGTCTTCCAGAGGCCGAACGCGTAGTAGTACGCCGGGTCGACCACCGCCCGCCCGGTGCGCGCCTCGTACAGCGCGAGCACCTCGCGGCGCGACAGGCTCCCTGGCAGCGTCGTCGGCGCCCAGCGGATCAGCTGCAGCGCTTCGTCGTCGTCGGGGTCCATCCAGTACCCGAGCGCCGTGCCGAGGTCCATCCATGGATCGCCGAGCGTGCACATCTCCCAGTCGAGCACGCCCACCACGCTTGCCAAGTCATCCTGCGCGAGGACGACGTTGTCGAGCTTGTAGTCGTTGTGGATCAGCGCCGCCCCCGACTCGCGCGGCAGGTGCGCCGCGAGGTGGCGGGCGATCTGCTCGACGACGGGGACGTCGTCGGTCTGCGACGCCTGGTAGCGCTTCGCCCAGCCTGTCACCTGTCGCTCGACGTAGCCCTCCGGCTTGCCCAGCTCGCCCAGGCCGACGGCGCCGGCGTCGAGCGCGTGGAGATCGGCGAGGCGCTCGACCAGGCTCGTGTGCACGCGCCGCACGACGTCGGGCGGCGGCGGCTCGCCGACGAAGTCCTTGCGGACGATGACGCCGCGGAGCCGCTCCATCACATAGAAGCTCGCGCCGAGCACCGACGGATCCTCGCAGAGCGCGACGGGGCGCGGCGCGGGGTAGCGCCCGTGCAGCGCCGAGAGCACCCGGTGCTCGCGCCCCATGTCGTGCGCGCTCTTCACCTTGCTGCCGAACGGAGGGCGCCGCAGCACGAGCTCGCGGTCGCCCACCTGGACGAGGTACGTGAGGTTCGAGTGACCCTTCGGGAACTGCCGGACGACGAGCGGCCCGTCGAGCCCGGCGTGCGCGCGCAGGTACCCGCCGAGCGCCGCCTCGTCGAGCGCCTCTCCGTCGCGCGGCGCCCCGGGCTCGTCGAGCGGCGCCGTCACCGGTCACCCCCGACGACCAGGCCGTAGCGCTTCAGGATCTGGCGCGCGAGCATCGCCTTGTGCACCTCGTCGGGCCCGTCGTAGACGCGCGCGGCGCGCTCGGCGCGGTAGAACATCGCGAGCGGCAGATCGTCGGTGAGGCCGAGCGCGCCGTGCGCCTGGATGGCGCGGTCGACGACTCGCTGCAGCACGCCCGCCACGAAGAACTTCACCGCGGCGATCTGCTCGCGCGCCGCGTGCGAGCCGTCCTTGTCGATCCTCCACGCGGTGGAGAGCACCATCAGGCGCGCGGCGTCGATCTCGGCGCGGCTCTCGGCGATCGCGTCCTGCACCATCTGCCGCGTGCCGAGCGGTCTGCCGGGCGACAGCTCGCGCGTGGCGGCGCGGCGGCACATCAGATCGAAGCTGCGCTCGGCGATGCCGATCCACCGCATCGCGTGCTGGATGCGCCCCGGCCCGAGCCGCTCCTGCGCCAGCAAGAACCCCGCGCCCTCGTCGCCGATGCGGTGATCCACGGGGACGCGCGCGTCCTCGTACGCGATCTCGCTGTGGCTGTCCCAGTCGGAGCCGGCGTGCCCCATCACCGAGATGTTGCGCACGAGGCGGAACCCCGGCGTGTCGGCCGGGACGATGATCTGGCTCGCGCGGAGGTGCGGCGGCGCGTCGGGGTTCGTCACGGCCATCACGATGGCGAACGCCGCGCCGTCGCCGCCCGTCGTGAACCACTTGCGCCCGCGGATCACGTAGCTGTCGCCGTCGCGCGTGGCCGTCGTGTCGAGCCACGTGGGGTTCGAGCCGGCGCGGTCGGGCTCGGTCATCGAGAAGCAGCTGCGGATCTCGCCGCGCGCGAGCGGCGCGAGGAACCTCTCCTTCTGCGCGGGGCTCCCCCACCGCGACAGGAGCTCCATGTTGCCCGCGTCGGGCGCCTGACAGTTGAAGAGGTAGTGTCCGAGGAAGCTCCACCCGAGCGCCTCCGACAGCCGCGCGTGCTCGAGGAACGACAGCCCCGCGCCGCCGTCGTGCGCGTGCACGTGCGGCGTGAACAGGCCGAGCCGCTTCACGAGCTCGCGCTTCTCCCGCAGCCGCGCCACGCACGCCGAGAACCCGAGGCGCGCGACGTCGGGCTCGAGCGGCACGGCGTGCGTCTCCAGGAATTCCCGGACCCTGGGGAGCAGCTCGACGACGCGCGCGGAGGGCGACAGATCCATGGCGCGCGACTTCATCCCGCCCCGCACCGATCGTCAAGCGAGGCGCGAGGCTCGTGGGTTTGACTCCGACAGGCTCGAACGCTAGGCCCCGGCCCCACATGTCGTCTCGCTCCCGGTTGCCCGGCGTCCTGGGCGTGATCGCGGCCACGATGGGGCTGTTTTTTTCGGCCTTCTCGACCCACGACTACGCGCTGCACCTCGACCGCCAGCTCCACGCGACGAACTGCTCGTTCGTGCCTGGCATCGCGGGCCCCGAGGCCGGCGACAACGCGTGCAAGGCCGCGATGTACAGCTCGTACTCCGCGATCTTCCGCGACAAGTACTGGGGGGGCGTGCCCATCAGCCTCTTCGCGATGGGCGCGTACGCGTTCTTCCTCGCGATGGCGGTCTACCTGCTGACGGCGGGCAACGCGGCGTCGAAGCGCAGCTGGCAGACGTACGGGCTCGCGTCGCTCACGCCCGCCGTCGCGTCGGCCGTGATGTTCACCATCTCGGTGACCAAGCTCGGGCAGTTCTGCAAGCTGTGCGTCGGGCTCTACGTCGCGTCGGGCATCCTCGCCGCGTCCGGCGTCTGGGCGCTCGTCGCGGCGGGCGGCAAGCGCGTCGGCGCCGGCGCGTCGGCGACCGACACCATCCCCGACGTCGGCCCGCCGGTGCCCGCCGGCTACCCGCTGCACGCCTACGCGATGCCCGAGCCCGCGCGGTCGCCCCTCGGGCCTGGGTCGGTCATCCCGACGGGAAGCTGGCTCGTGCCGCTCGCGCTGTTCCCCGCGCTCGGCGCGTTCGCGGTGGCGCCGTCGCTCGTCTACGCGCGCTCGATGCCCGACTACCGCCCGCTCCTGCTCTCGTGCGGCAAGATCCTCGACCCGAACGAGAAGACGGGCGCCCTCGTGAAGCTGAAGACGCGGAGCCCGGTGCAGCCGGCGCTCACCTTCGAGGATCCGCTGTGCCCGACGTGCCGCGCGTTTCACAAGCGGCTCCAGACGGAGGAGATCTTCGACAGGCTCGACCTGACGGTCGCCATCTTCCCCCTCGACAGCGAGTGCAACCCGATGCTCGACCGGCCCTTCCACCCCGGCTCGTGCCAGCTCGCGAAGGCCTTCTTGTGCGGCGACAAGGCCGGCAACGCGCGCGAGATCCTCGACTGGTCGTACGAGAACCAGGAGGAGCTGCGCGACGCCGGCAAGGCGGGCAAGGAGATCCTCCGCGCGAAGATCCGCGCGAAGTTCCCCGAGGTCGACGCCTGCATCGACGACAAGGAGACGAAGAAGCGCCTCGACCGCGTGCTGCAGTTCGCCGTCGCCAACAAGGTGCCGATCTCGACGCCGCAGATGTTCCTCGGCGAGACGCGCCTCTGCGAGGAGGACACCGATCTCGGCCTGCGCTACGTCGTCGGCCAGCTCGCGCCGCAAGTGTTCCAGCCTTGACAGGAGCCCACCGTGAAGCTCAGCCACATCCTCAGCATCCTCGCCGGCGTCGGCCTCCTGGTCGGCGTGACGGCGTTCGTCAACGTCGAGGTGAAGGCCGCCGAGAAGCGCCTGACCGCGCCGAAGAAGGCCGACGCCCCGGTCGCCGCCACGGCCGACCACACGGAGGCGCCGTACTGCACCCCGCAGTTCAAGAGCGTGCTCCAGCGCGTGGTCAACGCCTGCGGCCTCGTCGGCGAGGAGTCTCGGCGCGGCTGCCAGCCCGTCGACGTGAAGCAGTTCGCCACCATCTCCGACGAGGACTTCAACGCTCTCTTCGCGCCGCTCGAGCAGCGCGGCGCCATCATCCTGTTCGACGACGGCGCCGACAAGCTCGACGAGGGCGCGAAGAAGCTGATCATGGAGAAGTGGGAAGACCGCCGCCTCGCGCGCTACTTCTTCATCGTGTCGCGCGCGTCGAAGACCGGCGCCGCGGGGATGAACAAAGCGCTCTCCCACAAGCGCGCCAACTCCGTGAATTTCTGGCTGCAAGATCAGTCGAAGGATCCCGACCTCGACAAGAAGGTCGGCATGCTGTGGCTCGGCGAGGAGTTCGCCCAGCTGCCGAAGGACTACTGCGACAAATGGACCAACTCTCGCCCGGGCAAGCCCTGCAACGCCGACGGCATCAACCGCAGCGCCTTCATCTCGTGGGTCGACTGTCGCCTGTGAGCGCGACGCGGGCGGCGGCGCTCGTGATCGCGCTCTCCTGTGCGGTCGCGGGGTGTGACAAGTCCTCCGAGGGAGCCGTCGCGCCGGCTCCGACGTCGCGCAGCGAGGTGGTCGCGGCGAAGGGCCCGCGCCCCGCGGCGACGCCGTCCGCCACGCACGCGACGGCGCCCAAGGCGCCGAAGCAGCTGTGCACGAGCGCCCCCGCGGCCGCCGGCGCGCCGCTCCCGCGGATGAAGGTCGACCACCTCGAGGCGACGGGCGGCGCGAGCGTCGGCGATCGCATCCCGACGGGCGGCCGCTGGACGTGGGTCAACCTCTGGGCGGCGTGGTGCGGCCCCTGCAAGGAGGAGATCCCCGTGCTGCGCAGCTTCGAGCAGCGCCTCGCGGCCCAGGGCGCCCCCGTCCACCTGGCGTTCGTCAGCCTCGACGACGACGAGCGCCAGGCGGTGAAGCTCCTCGACTCGCAGCCGCCGGGCGGTCTCCGCGCGAGCTTCTGGCTGAAGGACGGCAAGATGCGCGAGGGCTGGCTCGCCGAGCTGAAGCTGAAGACCGACATGCAGCTGCCCCAGCAGCTCTTGTTCGATCCGTCGGGGGCGCTGCGCTGCGTGATCGACGGCGCCATCGACGCCGGCGACTACGAGCAGCTCCGCGCCGTGTTCTCGCGGCGTTGACGCGTCGTCGCCGGGCGCTCGGCTCAGCTCAGAGATCGTCCGGGCAGAACCCCGGCGGGACCTCGTTCTGGCACGCGACGTCGCACGCGCCGCACACGAGACACTCGATGATGTCCATGTAGAGCGGCACGCCCTTCGGGAACTTCTTCTGGCAGTCTTCCCAGTCGCCGTTCTGCACGCAGTCGAGGAACGACTGACACTCGGGGCTCGCGAAGCACTTGTTGATCTGGCCCTGGCAGGTCGACTGGTTCTGCTCGATGCACTGATCGCACGACTGCGGCGGGCCGCCGCCCGCGCCGCCGCTCCCGCCGCCCCCGCACGCGAGGCACTCGGCCTGGCACGAGCCGCAGCCCGCGCACTGGAAGAGCTGGCCGAAGCTCGAGAACGCCGCCGGCGATCCCTTGCAGCTCTGCGCCGCGCACGAGACGGGGTCGATCGTCTCCATGCAGCCCGAGCCCTTCGCGCACTGCGCGAGCTGGAGGCAGCCGGCCGTCGCGTCGCACTGGTCGAGCTCCGTGGGGCAGGCGCCTGCCTGCGTCGCGCCGACGACGCAGTCGCCGCACGCCTGCCCCGTGCCGCCGCCGGTGCCGCCGCCCGCGCCGCACTGGCCAGGCGACACCGGGCACGAGCCGCAGCTGCACTTCGCGCACTCGCTCAGCTCGGCGGCGACCTGCGTCGCGGGGCCGGCCGGCAAGGAGCAGCCGCTCTTCGACGCGCAGGCGATGGGGTTGGGGGCCGAGTGGCAGCCGGCCTGCGTCATGCACTCGAACAGCTTCGTGCAACCAGGAAACTGCTGGCACTTGGCGAACTGCCCGGGACAGCTCGACGGGGCGGCCTTGGGGATGCACGCCTCGCAGCCGCCCGTGCCGCAGTCCGTCGTGCAGGTGTACGTGCCCGAGGAGCCGCAGCTGCACTCGGTCATACACTCGGGGCCGGGGCCGCCCAGCACGCAGCCCTCTCCCGGGTTGCACTTCTGCCCCGGCCCGCAGCCGGCGGTGCCGCCGCACAGTCCGACCGCCGAGGAGCAGGGACCGGCCGCGCAGGAGCTGCCGCACAGGCGGCACGTGTTCAACGTGATCCACTCGCCCACCGCCGCCGAGGTGCCGCACTGGCTGACGCACTTCTCGACGCTGCCGGGGCCGAGGTCCAGGCAGCCGAGCTGCTTCACGCAGCTGTCGACCTTCTGGCAGGAGGGGACGGCCGCGCAGCCGTTGACCTCGCTCTGACACTGCGCGGACCCCGTCGTCTGGATGCAGGTGCTGCACGTCTGCGGCGCGCCGGCCCCCGCGCCGAAGCCCGCGTTGGCGCCGAACCCCGCGCCGGCGCCCGACCCCGCGCTCGCGCCCGATCCCGCGGTCGCGCCCGACCCGGCGCTCGCGCCCGATCCAGCGCTCGCGCCCGATCCAGCGCTCGCGCCGATCCCGCCCGCGCCTGCGCCCGCCTTCGCCGCGCCGCCTGCCTTGCCCGTCGCCCCGGCGGCGCCCGAGAGGTACGGGCTCGGCTCCGCGTAGTCGGACCCGGGGACGTCGCTGCGCCCCCCGCACGCGGTGAAGGCCCAGGCGAGGCTGGCGAACGAGAAGGCAACGAACAGGCGCGAACGGCTCATGGCGCGCGAGCGTACCACGCCGGCGCGCGAGGCCGAGTTTGTCGCGGTCGCCCGTCAGCGGTTCAGGATGTCGATCGCGTGGCCGAGCGCGTGCTGCGCCGCCACCATCACGGCCTCGCCGAGCGTCGGGTGCGGGTGGACCGACAGCGCGACGTCCTCGAGCACCGCCGCCATCTCGAGCGACAGCACGCACTCGCTGATCATGTCGGTCGCCGACGGGCCCACGATCGTCCAGCCCAGGATCTGGTGGGTCTTCTTGTCGGCGACGACCTTCACGAAGCCGTCCGTCTCGCGCACCGCCATCGCGCGGCCGCTCGCCGCGAACGGCATCTTGCCGACCAGCACGTCGTACCCCTTCGCGCGGGCCTCCGGCTCGGACAGCCCCGCGGTGCCCACCTCGGGATCGGTGAAGATCGCGCCCGGGATCGTCACCCAGTCCTTCGCGGCCTTGTGCCCCGCGATGACCTCGGCGGCGATCTCGCCCTCCTTCGTCGCCTTGTGCGCGAGCAGCGGCGCGCCCGAGACGTCGCCGACGGAGTAGACGCCCTTCACGTTCGTGCGGCACTCGGCGTCGCTCGGGATGAACCCGCGCTCGTCGATCTTGAGGCCGATCGCCTCGGCGCCGAGGTTCTTCGAGTTCGGGCGCATGCCGACCGCGACGAGCACGACGTCCGTCTCGATCGTCTCCGTCTTGCTGCCGCCGAGGTCGACCTTCACCGCGAGCGCGCCGCTCGGCAGGCGATCGTAGCCGAGCGCCTTCGCGTTCTTCAGCACGCGGCCGCCGTGCTTCGTCACGCGCTTCTCGACGACCGTCGCGGCCTCCGGATCGACGCCCGGCAAGAGCTGCCCCATCGCCTCGACCACCGTCAGGCTGGCGCCGAACTTCTGGTAGACCATGCCGAGCTCCATGCCGATGACGCCGCCGCCGATGACGAGCAGGCGCTTCGGGATCTCGCGCAGGCTCACGGCCTCCTTGGCGCCGATGATCTGCTTGCCGTCGAACTTGAAGCTCGGGATCTCGATCGTCGACGAGCCGGTCGCGACGACGACGGCCTTCGTCGCCTCGTAGATCTCCTTGCTCCCGTCCTTCGCCGTCACCTCGACCTTGTTCGGCGCGACGAGCACGCCGCGGCCGACGACGAGCTCGGCGCCGTTCGCGCGCAGGAGGCCGCGCACGCCGCCGGTGAGCTTCTTGACGATGCCGTCCTTCCACGACTGGAGCTGCACGGGGTCGACCTCCACGCCGGACGCCTTCACGCCGATCGCGGCCGAGCCCTTCGAGTGCTCGTAGACGTGCGACGCGCTGATGAGGGCCTTCGACGGGATGCAGCCCCAGTTGAGGCACACGCCGCCCACCTCGTCCATCTCGATGCAGACGACCTTCTGCTTCAGCTGCCCGAGCCGGATGGCCGTCGGGTAGCCGCCGGGTCCACCACCGAGAACGATCGCGTCGTAGGTCTTTGCCATGGGTGGAGGGCGCTTATCAGCCGCGTGGAGGGGGATCAATCGGGGGGGGCGCTGGCGCTGGGCCTTTGTCACGTCGCCGTGCCGGGGAGGGGTCTCGGGCCGGGCCTCGGGGCGCGTGGCGGGCGTGGAGGCGCTCTCGGTTGGGGGCCTCCCCGGCCCCCAAACGGGCTCGCGCCCCCCACAAAGCCCCTCCCCCCGGCCAGCCCCTCTGGACTCCCCGGCCAACCCCCCTCCCCAACTCCCCCCGAAATCGCGGCCCGATGGGCCGCGATTTTTTCCCGGAGGTCGGAGGTGACTGCTCGGCCTGGTGTCCCCGCTGGTGCCGGTGTGCGGGTGGACGGGAGAGCGTGGTCCTCGGAGAGCCGCCCGTCCCGCTCGTGCGCTTTGTGAGGCTCCTCGCGGTGCGCCTACGGGCCCGGCGGCTCTCGCGCGACGCGACGGGGGCGACGAGGTGGGGATGTGGCGCATGTGGCGCGGCCGTGTCGGATTGGCGGGCCGGGCCTCCGGGGCGCGTGGAGGCGCTTGGTGTTGGGGGCCTCCCCGGCCCCCAAACCTGGCCGTTCATCACTTTCGCTCCAACATTTCGAGGACTTCAGCGACCAGCGCCACGCGTTCGAGCCCGCGCGCGACGACCGTTGGCCCAGGTGGGCCGCCGGATGACTTCCCCGTGCAACCTCCCAGGTCCGCGACCATGCGCACCATGTCCCCGAGTGGCGGCTGCGAGCCTCGCTTGTATTTCGCACGCCCCCTCTTCAGGAGGATGGTCGCGTCGATCTCCGGCTGCGTGAACTCCTCGGTCGCGGGTAGCTCGGGTCGGGTACGAGCGAGCTGCGTGGGTCGGACGGCGCGGGCGGCCACGGCGGCGTGCATCGTAGCCCGCTTCTGGATGGCCTCTCGGCTGCGAAGTTGCGTGTCCTCGACGTTGCAGCCGCCGCTCTTCCAAGCGCGGTGAAACTCCTCGATGCGCCAGCGGTACGTGTACCCGTCGACGACGTCGATACTCGTCTGCTAGACTGGGCCGCCATGGGCGGGACCTTCCTGGGCATCCTCCTGGCGGCCGTCGGCGACACCGCTCCGAAGAGCGTCCCCGGCTGCACGGCCGTTGGCGCGGACAAGGCGATCGCCTCGCGCGTGGGCGCGCTCACCCGGCGCAAACTGAAGTGCTCAGACGAGGATGTCGGCTCCGCCGAAGTCTACGTGACCATGCAGGGCGAGACGGTGCGCGAAGTCCAGGCCCAGGCGCGCGACGAGCTCGCGCAAGCCGCGCTCGGCGTCGCTGCGAACGACCTCGTCGCTGCGAGCCAGGCGGGTGGCAAGGCCGAGCTCGCCTATGCGCGCCACAACGGCGCGGAGACACTCTTCGCCTTGACGGCGAGCCACGGCGACTTCTCCTGGAAGCTTGCAGACGGCAAGACGGACGAGGCGCGCATCAAGGCGACGATCGCGAAGCACGTCGGCGCGAGGATCGTGAGAAAGCTCCCCCTCCCGGTCCCTTCAGTCGGCTCGCAGACGATTCTCGTCCAGACGTTCGCGCCCGCCGAGTCCTTCCGCGCGGCGAAGCCGGGCTGGTCAATCGTACACCTCCTCGACGCCAAGGGGGCCTCGAAGGGCCGTATCTTCCACCGCTTCCCCGGCTCTTGGGGCATGGTCGCAGGAAGCCTGGGGGCGTTCCCTCTCGACGACGGCACCGCCGCCCTCAGCCTGGAGATCACCCATGCCGCGATGGGCGTCGCCGAGTCGCAGACCTTCTTCTTCGACCTCCTGCCGGAGAAGCACGCGGTCCGCGAGGTGGGCCTCACAGGCAGGAGTCTCTCAGGACCGGACGGGACCGTGTCCGTCGAGCCCGAGCGCCAAGGAAAGGACGTCGTGCTGGTCCTGACAAAGGACGGTAAGACATCCACCTTCGGGACCTCCAAGTTCGACGAGAAGGCCCGAGACTACGAGTGCCCTCCGATCCCCGAAGACCTGACGGACCTCTGATGCTCCTCGGCGACTCCACGACGGACGTCGCCGAGGAGCGGAGCGCGTGACCCTCGGCGAGCTGCCGCCCGATATGTGAGAAATGTTTTCATCATCGCTCCGCGCCTGCGGGCCCGGGCGCCCCGCCGGGCCGAGCGCTCCCGGCGCGCTCGACGCGGGGCGCCCGGCGCGCGCAAGATGTCGCCGTGTCGCGCCAGAGCCCTCACGTCGCTGAGCCTCGCCGCGCTCGCCGTCCCGTGACCGTGCGACAGATCGCGTCCCTGCTCATCTCGGTGTGCGTGGTCGGCTGCGAGGCGTCGCGCGCGCCCGTGCCCGCGCCCGCTCCTCCGGCGTCGGCCGCGCCCGCGGCGTCGGCCGAGATCCCGCTGCCGCCCGCGCCGCTGCCCACGACGGCCCTCTCCGACCGCGAGCTCGGGAGGCTGTCGCGCGACGTGTCGGAGCCGAGCGGCGAGTTCCCGAGCGACAACCTCGTCTCGAACGAGACGTCGTACCTGCACCCGATCGACCAGCTCCCGCGCGGCGGCGCGTACATCGGCGTGGGCCCCGAGCAGAGCTTCGCGTACCTCGCCCAGATCGAGCCCGAGCTCGCCTGGATCGTCGACATCCGCCGCGACAACCGCACGCTGCACCTCGTCTACAAGACGGCGTTCGAGCGCGCGCCGACGCGGCTCGCCTTCCTCGCGACGCTCCTCTCGCGCAGGCTCGGCGACGGAGGCCTGCCCGAGTCGGCCTCCGTCGCGGAGGTGCTCGGCGCCGCGGGCTCGCTGCCGAAGGGAGACCCAGGCGTGCTGCGGGAGGCCGTCGTCGACCGCGCGGCGGCGCTCGGCCTCGAGCTCGACGCGCGCGATCTCGCCCACCTCGACGCCATCGTGCGCGCCTTCGCGACGAAGGGCCTCGATCTCCGCTACTCGATGAAGGGCTCCGCCCGGGCGTATCCGTCGCTCGGCGAGCTGCTCGTCGCCGGCGATCTCTCCGGGCGGCCGCGCGGGTTCCTCGCGTCGGAGGAGAGCTACCGGCGCGTGCAGCGGCTGCAGGCGGAGAACCGCGTCATCCCCGTCGTCGGCGATCTCGCGGGCGCGGGCGCGCTGCCGCGCATCGCCGCCGAGCTGTCGCGGCGCAAGCTCGCCGTGTCGCTCCTCTACACCTCCAACGTCGAGCAGTACCTGATGGAGTCGCCGAAGACCTGGACCGCGTGGAGCCGCAACGTGGGCGCCCTGCCGTGGGCGCCCCACGCGAAGATCCTCCGGGTTTACTTCGACCAGGGGCGCAGGCACCCGGCGCAGGCGAAGGGCCACCGCACCGTGAGCCTCCTGTTCGACGCCGCGCGCTTCGCCGAGCGCGACGCCCGCGCGCGCTCCTACTGGGCCGTCGTCACGCCGTGAGCCGCAGGCGCCCCTCCGCGTAGCGGTACGCGGTGTACGCGGAGATGAAGTGGCAGATCCAGCCCAGCGTGCCGCCGCTGCCGAGCCAGAACCCCGGCGTCACGATCAGCCAGAAGATCCCCCGCAGGAACGCGCCGTTGTACACCTGCCCCACGCCCGGCACGATCAGCGACAGCACCCCCGCCACGCCTGGTCTCGACATCGCTGTCATCGGTAGACACGCCGCGCGACACCGCAAGGGCCGGGCGTGCTAAGGGCGGGCGCCCCATGTTGCCGCCCAACAGCACGCTCCTCGTCACAGGAGGCGCCGGGTTCATCGGCTCGAACTTCGTCCTGTCGGTCGTCCAGCGCCGGCTCGCGCGGGTCGTCACGCTCGACAAGCTCACCTACGCCGGCAACCCGGAGAACCTCGCGCCGCTCCAGGGCCGCGACGATCACGCGCTCGTCGAGGGCGACATCAACGATCGCGCGCTCGTCTCGCGGCTGCTCCGCGAGCACCGCGTCACCGCCATCGTGAACTTCGCCGCCGAGTCGCACGTCGACCGCAGCATCGACGGCCCCGGAGAGTTCGTCCGCACGAACGTGAACGGCACGTTCGAGCTGCTCGAGGCCGCGCGCGCCCGCGCGAAGGAGCTCGGCCCCGGCGGCGCGCTCCGCTTCGCGCACGTCTCGACCGACGAGGTCTACGGCTCGCTCGGGCCGACGGGCCTGTTCACCGAGGAGACGCCGTACGCGCCCAACTCGCCGTACGCGGCGTCGAAGGCGTCGGCCGATCACCTCGTGCGCGCGTACCACCACACGTACGGCCTCGACACCGTCACCACGAACTGCTCGAACAACTACGGGCCGCTGCAGTTCCCCGAGAAGCTCATCCCGCTCGTCCTCCTCAACGCGCTCGAGCAGAGGCCGCTGCCCGTCTACGGCGACGGCCTGAACGTGCGCGACTGGCTCTACGTGGAGGACCACGTCGACGCCATCCTGCTCGCGCTCGCCCGCGGGCGGAGCGGCGAGACGTACAACGTCGGCGGCCGCAACGAACGCACCAATCTTCACATCGTGCAGACGCTGTGCGCGACCCTCGACCGGCTCTCCCCCGCGAAGGACGGCCGCCCGTACGCCAGCCTCGTCACCCACGTCGCCGACCGCCCCGGGCACGACCGCCGGTACGCGATCGACGCGACGAAGATCGAGCGCGAGCTCGGCTGGCGCGCGTCGCGGCCGTTCGAGGAGAACCTCGAGCGCACCGTCGCCTGGTACCTCGACCACCGCGCGTGGTGCGAGCGCATCACCTCCGGCGTCTACCGCCGCGAGCGCCTCGGACTGGAGACACGCTGATGAAGGGCCTCGTCCTCGCGGGGGGCGCCGGCACGCGCCTGCGCCCGCTCACGTACACCGGCGCGAAGCAGCTCGTGCCCGTCGCCAACCGCCCGGTGCTGTTCTACGTCGTCGACAACCTCGTCGACGCGGGCATCACCGAGATCGCGATGATCATCTCGCCCGAGACGGGCGCCGAGGTGAGGAGCACCGTCGGCGACGGCGCGCGCTGGGGAGCGAAGATCACGTACGTCCTGCAGGACAAACCCGCCGGGCTCGCGCACGCGGTGCTGACGGCGAAGGCGGAGCTCGCGGGCGAGGACTTCTGCATGTTCCTCGGTGACAACCTGATCGGCACGAAGATCAAGGCCGCCGTCGAGACGTTCGCCCGGGCGCCCGAGTTCGGCGCGTCGGTGATGCTGAAGGAGGTGCCGAACCCCTCGTCGTTCGGCGTCGCGGAGGTCGACGCGGACGGCAACGTCACGCGCCTCGTCGAGAAGCCGAGGGAGCCGAAGAGCAACCTCGCGCTCGTCGGCATCTACCTGTTTCGCCCGAGCATCTTCGACGCGATCGCGGCCATCCGCCCGTCGCCGCGCGGCGAGCTCGAGATCACCGACGCCATCGCGAAGCTCATCGAGCTCGGCCACAAGGTCCGCTTCGAGCGCGTGACGTCGTGGTGGCTCGACACCGGCAAGAAGGACGATCTCCTGCTCGCGAACGACACGGTGCTCGACGACTGGGCGGTGTCGGGCGTGCGCGGAGAGGTCGACGGCGACAGCAAGCTCTCGGGGCGCGTGTTCGTCGACGAGGGCGCGAGCGTCGTGCGCTCGTCGATCCGGGGCCCGGTCGTCATCGGCAAGGGCGCGCGCATCGTCGACTCGCGCGTCGGGCCGTTCACCAGCCTGGGCGACGGCGTGCACGTCGAGCGCTCGAGCGTCGAGCACAGCGTCGTGATGGAGGGCAGCCGCGTCGAGGACATCCCCCGGCTCGAGGACTCGCTCATCGGCCGGCGCGTCCACGTGAGCCCCGGCGCCGCGCACCTCGGCACGCTGAGCCTGCTCGTCGGTGACGACTGCAAGGTCGAGCTCGGAAGGAAGGGATGACCATGAAGACCCTGGTGTTTGGCGCTGGATTCGTCGGCACGCGGCTCGCCCGCGATCTGTCGGGGGCGACCCTCTCGCGCGCGGATATCACCGACCGCGCCGCCGTGCGCGACGAGCTCGCCCGGCACGCGCCCGACGCGGTCGTCAACGCCGCCGGCAAGACGGGCAAGCCCAACGTCGACTGGTGCGAGACGCACCAGCACGAGACCTACCGCGCGAACGTGAACGGCGCGCTCACGCTCGCCGACGCGTGCGGCGAGCGCGGCGTGTACCTCCTGCACCTCGGCTCGGGGTGCATTTTCTACGGCGACTCGCCGGCGGAGGGGGGCTGGCGCGAGGACGACTACGCGAACCCGTCCGCGTTCTACTCGCGCACGAAGTACGCGGCCGATCTCGTGCTGTCGCGCCTGCCGAACGTCGGGGTCGCGCGGCTGCGCATGCCGATCGACGACAGCCCGTCGCCGCGCAACCTCATCACGAAGCTCGCGGCGTACCCGTCGGTCGTCGACGTCGAGAACTCGGTGACGGTCGTCGCCGATCTCGTCGCGGCGGTCGCGGGGCTCTGCGAGCGGCGCGCCGCGGGGGTGTTCCACGTCACGAACCCCGGCACGATGCGCCACCGCGACCTGCTCGCGCTCTACACCGAGCTCGTCGATCCGTCGCACCGGTACGAGCTGATCACGGCCGAGGATCTCGTCGCGCGCGGGCTCGCCGCGAAGGCCCGCTCGAACTGCGTCCTGTCGTCCGAGCGGCTCGCCGCCGCCGGCGTCACGATGCGCCCGATCGACGTCGCGCTGCGCGACGCGATGGAGAGGTACGCGCGCGCGGCCCGCGCGTGAGGGCGCTCCTCGTCGTCAACACGGCGGCGTTCTACCTCTCGCACCGCCGCCCCATCGGCCGCGCGCTCCGCGCCGCGGGGCTCGACGTGACGATCGCCGCCGCGCCGAGCGCCGACGCCGCGCGGGAGATCGAGGCGGACGGGCTGCGCTTCGAGCCGCTGCCGCTCGCGCCGGCCGGCCGGTCGCCGTCTGCCGAGGCCCGCACGGTGGCGGCGCTCGTCGCGCTCTACCGGCGCCTGCGGCCCGACGTCGTGCACCACGTGACGATCAAGCCGGTGCTGTACGGCTCGATCGCGGCGCGGGCGCTGTCGATCCCGGTGATCAACGCCGTCAGCGGCCTCGGGTACGCGTTCATCCCGCAGCCCGGCGCGCCGCTCGCGCACCGCGCGCTCGGTCGCGGGGTCGACCTCGCGTACCGGGCAGCGCTGGCGGGCGAGCGCACGCGCGTCATCTTCCAGAACCCGGACGATCTCGCGCGGTTCGTCGAGGGCGGGCACGTCCCGCGAGCGCGCACGCGGCTCGTCAGGGGCTCCGGCGTCGATCTCTCGAGGTTCGCCCCCGCGCCGCGCCCCGCGGGGCCGCCGCTCGTCGTGCTGCCCGCGCGGATGCTGCGCGACAAGGGCGTCGTCGAGCTCGTCGAGGCCGCGCGCGTGGTGAAGCGCGCGAGGCCCGAGGTGCGCTTCGCGCTCGTCGGCGGCAACGACAGCGAGAACCCCGCGACCCTCTCGACCGCCGAGCTCGAGGCGTGGGTGACGGAGGGCGTCGTCGAGTGGTGGGGGCACCGCCGCGACATGCCCGAGGTGCTGCGGCAGGCGTCGCTCGTCGCGCTGCCGTCGTACCGCGAGGGCCTGCCGCTCGCGCTCGCCGAGGCGGCCGCGTGCGGGCGCGCCGTCGTGACGACCGACGTGCCGGGCTGTCGCGAGGTCGTGCGCCATGGCGAGACGGGGTGGCTCGTGCCGCCGCGCGCGTCGGGTCCGCTCGCGCGCGCGATCGAGGAGGCGCTCTCGGACGACGCCGAGCTCGACCGTCGCGGCGCCGCGTCACGCGCGCTCGCGGAGCGGGAGCTGTCGGTCGACGCGGTCGTGTCACAGACCCTCGACGTGTACCGCGAGCTGCTCGGCGGGCGGCTCCCACGGTAGGCGAGCGGCGCGTCGCTCGGTGACCGCGGTGATTCCCTTGCCGGCGACGGCGATGACTTCCTTGTCGTCGACCCTCGACGGGGCCTGCCGCGCCCTGCCAGCGATGGGCGGCGCGGTCTTGTAGAAGCCGTCGTTCAGGCGGTAGACGCGCAGTGGGCGCTCCCAGCGTACGTGGCGGCGCGGCGTCGAGTGGTTCGGGGCGCACGGTGGTCGGGAAGCGCGGCGCCGGCCCTGCCGGCGTGATCGCGACAGGCACCACATGAGCACGCCAACATTTCGCTTGCGTGCTCAACCAACGAGCCTACCATCGCCCAAATGAACGCACGGGACGAGACGAGACGAGACGAGACGAGACGAGACGAGACGAGACGAGACGAGACGAGACGAGACGAGTTCTCGCGTCTGAGGAGCCTGGCCGCGGTGCTCGCTGCGCTGGGGCTCTCGGGGTGTGACAAGCCGGGGGAGGCTCCCCAGGCGGGCTCGGTGGCGACGAGCTCGCGCAGTGAGGCCTTCACGCAGGCGGGGATGGAGCGGGTCATCCCGCTGCGGTTCGTCCATATGGTCGCCACGGGCGACCCGCCGCCGACGACGACGTACGCGTCCATCCGCCAGAGCATCGATGTGGCGAACCGGGTGTACCGCGTCGCGGGCGTGCAGTTTCATCTGCTGGGCATCGAGTCGCATGTGGCGCCGCGGTTGTCGGATCTGACCTCCGGGAGCCATCCGCTCGTCCCGTGGTCGGCCGTTCAGCCCGAGCTCGCGCCGATGTTCCCCTGGGCGTGGCTGCCCCCGACAGCCTTCCCGGGCCAGGCCGGCTCTCGGCTGGAAGGCGACTGGCTTCGCCTCGCGGTCTCGCGGTACGGGCGCCCCAACGAGATCGTGGTCTTCGTGACCAAGGACGGCGGCAACTGGTCGGGCTTCCCCGACACCGGCAACGAGATCGTCATCTCCCAGGCCGACCTCGGGGATCCCGGCGTCTTCGCTCACGAGGTCGGCCACTACCTGGGGTTGGCGCACACGTGGGAGGAGGGTGGCGGCGTGGACCCGGTGACGGGCGGCACGATGCCGAAGGCTGCTATGTGGGACTTGTTTTACAAGCCGGGCGCCGGCGCGGGCACGTACTTCACCAGCCAGGCGGCCGCCGCGCCGTTCGA
>JADLFU010000194.1 GCA_020849655.1 Polyangiaceae bacterium
CGCCAGCGCTCGACCGTTGCCCGCGCGAGACCCCGCTCGGCCGCGAACTGGCGGACGCTCTGCCCGCTCTGATGAAAGGCCTGAAGAATGTGAAGGCGCTCGGTGGCGCTTCGATGGTGGGACATGCTGTGTGAATCGCACGCGGCTGGGGGGCGGGGGGAGATGCTGTTCGTGCAGCGGTTACGATGAACGCGATCAGGTGCGTGCGCCGCACGCGCTGGCCGTCCTTGAGCTTCGGCCCGTGCATCACGTCGCTCACCCACAGGTCCCCGGCCTCCTCGTGCTCGAAGCGGCGCCGGTCGTGGGTGGTGGGCCGACGGGCGGCTTCTTCCTCACCCCGCGGCGCGCCAGCGCCCGGTGCACGGTCGACTCCGGCAACACCACCTCATCCGTGACGACGTCGGCGTGCAGGGCGCGTGCGGTCTTGATCAGCGACGGAACGGACGGCTCGAAGTCGTCCTCCTTCAACTGGCAGAGCACATCGATGACTTGCGGGGGGATGCTCCGCGTGCTGCCCTGGTCGGAGCGCGGGCGGGGAACGAGCGCGTCGAAGCCGCCCTTCCGGTACGAGCGCAGCCATCCCCGGATGGTCTCGGCCGCGATGCGACGGCGCAGCGTGCCGGGGATGTCGTAGGTGACGGCGGCCTTCTTCGCGAGCAGCGCGTAGAGGCCGCGGTGATGGGGCTCGAGCTGCACGAGGTCCGCGATGACGCCGTAGCGAAAGAGCGCCAGCTCGCGGCGCTGCTCGTCGAGCGGCCCCGCGGTGGTCGGGGTGGGTGTGTTGGTTTCGTTGGTCACTTGGTCTCCTCTTGGCGCCGCCCGGACTCCCCGAGCGGCGTGGTGTGACCCTCGTCGATGGCGCCCGCGTTGCCACCCCACACTTCGTGTGGAACGCAGGCGCCCGCCCCGCTCACCCGCTCCACCGACCACGAAAACCGAGAGGAGACGGCAGCTCCTGCAGGTAGCGCTCGGCCAGCTCGCGGAGCCGCACGAGGACGCGCGGCACGGAGAGCCGCTCGCAGAAGCCCGCGAGCGTCGGGCGCACTCCGACGAATTGGTCCGGCATCAGCGTCACGATGGCGAGGAGCGCCGCGCGGATCGACGAGACGCGGCGGCCCATGCTGCGAACGGCGCCGACCAGCCCGATGGCGTCCTCCGCGCCGGACGGGTGCACGGTCTCGACGGCGGCCTCGAGGCTGCCGGCCGCCTCGACGGCCGCGACGGCGTCCTCGACCGCCGCGAGCGTCCCTGACATGCGAGCCGCCAGGAACGGCGGGAGCAAGCTGACCGAGGCTCTCTGGACGGGGCACCAGAGCCGAGGGATCCGCGTGCCGGGAGGCTCGACGCGGGAGTACGTGCCGAGCCGCGAAAGACCGCAGCCGCCGCCCGGATGAAACGGACATCGCTCGAGAGTTGCCCGTTCCCAGGCCCTCTCGACAACGTATCGGCCGTCGGTGGACGGGCACTTCCACAGTAGCTGCACGTCACCGATCCGAGCCCGCGCGTGTCCTGACGCGCGGGCTCACTCCTTCTTGCCCATCGTCGCCCGCCGCCGCCTCTCACGATAAATTGTCGACGAAGTCTCCCGAGGTCGCCCGCCGTCTCACGACGATGAACGGGCGCGCAGACCGAGAGGATCTGGGCGGTGGATCACGAGGAAGAGTGACGGACTACACATGCGCTGCCACGAGGCCGCGTTCACCGCGTTTGGCGGCGTCCCGCGCACGCTGCTCTACGACAACCTCAAGGCGGTCGTGCTCGAGCGAGAGGGCGACGTCATTCGCTTCAACCCTCGGTTCCTCTGCTTCGCGGGCCACTATCACTTCAACCCCCTCCCGGTCGCCCGGGCGCGGGGCAACGAGAAGGGCCGCGTCGAGCGCGCCATCCGCTACCTCCGGGAGTCCTTCTTCGCTGCCAGGCGCTTCCACGACGTCGCCCACCTCAACCACTTGCTCGGCGAGTGGATCGCCCACACCGCCCACGCGCGGCTCGTGCCAGATGATCCCGAGGGCCGCGCCGTCTCCGTCGCCCTCGAGCACGAGCGCCCGCTGTTGATGCCGCTCCCCAAGCACCCCGCAGCCTGCGAACACCTCCGCCCGGTCGTCTCGGGCAAGACCCCCTACGTCCGCTTCGACGGCAACCTCTGCTCCATCCCTCACACGCTCGTGCGGCGCCCCCTGACGCTCGCAGCCTCCGAGACGCGCGTCCGCGTCCTCGACGGTGACGCCGAGGTCGCGGTCCACGAGCGTGCTCGTGGGAGAAGAAGCGCCAGATCGAGATCGCCGCGCACCTCGACGCGCTCGCCGACGACAGACGTCACGCGCGCGAGCACCGCGGACGCAACCGCCTGTTCGCCTCGTGCCGCGCCGCCGAGGGCTTCCTCCAGGCCGTCGCGCTGCACGGTGGCCACCTCGGCGGCACCACCGCTCGGCTGTTGCGTCTGCTCGACGAGCACGGCCCCGCGCCCCTCGCCGCCGCGCTCAGAGAGGCCTCCGCGCGCGACGCGTTCGCGGCGCAGTCCGTCGCGCACATCCTCGCGCAGCGCCTGCGCCTCAGGCACCCGCTGCCCAGGGTGCCGCAGATCGAGTCCGACGATCCGCGCGTTCGCAACCTCGTCGTCCCGCCGCGCTCGCTCGACGCCTACGACGCGCTCGCCGCCCTCGCCGACGAGGAGGAGGCGCCGTGACGCACGAGCTCCGCGCGCGCATGCTCGCCCTCGGCC
>JADLFU010000195.1 GCA_020849655.1 Polyangiaceae bacterium
GCAGCCGCAGCACGCTCGCGTACGCCGGCCACACGAACCCCTTGTCGCGATCCACCGCGCGCTGCACCTCCACGACGAGCGCGCCGACCGCGCGGCCTGCGGCGTCGCGCGCCACCAGCACCCTGTCGGCGCGCAGCTCGACGGACGTGAGCGCGGAGTCGCCGAGCTCGAGCGTGCCGCCGTCGGGGACGATGAGTCCACCCTGCGCGCAGAGCGTCCACGCCCCAGGCACGGCGTCGAAGAGCGCCGCGACCGCCTCGTGCTCCGTGCTCGGCATGCGGCGCGCCAAAGCACGCGGAGTGCCAATGCGACGGGAGGGAAATTCAGCTGTGGCGTGGTCGCGGGTGGACATGTGCGTCCACCCGGGGAGACACCGATCAGCGTTGGCTCGGCGCGCGGGGAAGCCACCGCGGCGCGCCTCGCGGTGCACGCGGCGGAGGTGGAGACTCTCCCATGCCCCCACGACCTCGGAGACGGGGTGCTCCGGGTGGTGCCTGCGGGTGCGCGGCCAGCGGGCCCGCGGAGAGCCGTCGCCTCGATCATGCACTTTGTTGGATTCTCCACGATGCCCGCGTGGGTCCGTCGTACCCCGCGTGGCGCGCCGTGCCGTCGCGTCTCGACGGCGGCAGCGCACCTCCGCGGCGCTCGCGGCGGCGTCGCCGAGGGGAATTGTCCGCCCGCGTGGGTCGAGGTTCCGATAGGCTCCGCGGCCATGCGTCGCCTCGTTGCCGCGTCGATCGTCGCGGCCCTCGCATCGCTCTCCCAGGGCGCGCGCGCGGAGCAGCCCTGGGCAGATCCAGACCCGCCCGCGCCGCCCGTCCGCACCGCCTTCGGCGACTACGGCCTGCGCCCCGCGCTCGAGTACCGCGCGAACGGCCTCTACATCAACCCGATCGATCCGACCGGCACGCTCGGTCGCCGCGTCTCGTGGATCGAGCACCGCCTCCGCGTCGATCTCACCGTCGACTACCGCGACAAGGTCAAGATCGTCACGTCGACGGACGTGCTCGACGGCGCGCTCTGGGGCGACAACGGCAGCCTCGGCACCGCCCCCGAGCCGAACTCCGGCATCAACGTCAACACGCGCAACCCGAACGTCACCACCGCGTGCGTGCAGCAGCGCGGGCCCGACGCCATCAGCGCGAAGAGCTACGCCTACGGCCTCTGTCAGGGCGAGCCGATGCGCGTGCGCCGCCTGTACGGCGAGGCCGCGCTGCCGTTCGGCATCCTGCGCGTCGGCCGCCAGCCCGTGAACGTCGGCATGGGCGTGCAGAACGCCGACGGCGACGGCCGGATGAACCGCTTCGGCTTCGCGCGGCAGGGCAACTTCGTCGACCGCGTGCTGTTCGCGACGAAGCCCCTCGAGGGCTTCAAGCCGAAGGCCGAGCGCAACCTCTCGCCGAACGAGGGCCTCATCCTCGCGCTCGGCTACGACCAGTACGTCACCGACGATCCGCACCTCTTCGGCGACGACGTGCGCCAGGTGTTCTACGCGTTCCGGTACGGGCTGCCGAGCTTCCGCGGCGGGCGCGGGCTGCTCATCGCGGCGAACCACGCGTACCGCTGGGACGCCCAGTTCGGCACGAAGGTCCACAACCTCGGCCTGCGGACGATGAGCCACCTCGGCGACTTCTTCGTCGGCTTCGAGGTCGTGACGAACCAGGGCAGGACGCGCGAGATCTCGACCGCGTACGGCCTCTTGACGAACGATCCGCCGGTCGATCAGACGATCCGCTCGTACGGAGGCCGCGGCGTCGTGCGCTACGATCGCCCGATTTTCTCGGCCTATTTCGAGGTCGACTACGCGTCGGGCGACCCGGATCCGAGCCCGCGCACGCCGCTCACGGGGTTCACGTTCGCGGAGGACACGAACGTCGGGCTGCTCCTCTTCAAGCACGTCCTGCACTCCGCGTCGGCGCGCGCGTCGGCGTCGGGCGTCGAGCTCTTGCGCCGCCTCGGCGCGCGCACGTTCCCCGCGGAGGCCGTCGACACGCGGGGCGCCTTCACCAACGCGTTCGCGATCTTCCCGCAGTTCGACGTCCGCCCAGCCCCGTCCCTGCTCCTGCGAGGCGGCGTGCTGATGGCGTGGGCTCCGTCGCCGGTGAACGATCCCATCGGCTCGCTCCAGGCGCGCGACGGCGGCAGCATCCAGGACGACCTCGTCAACTACGCCGGCGGCAAGCCAGGCCGCTACTACGGCACCGAGCTCGACGCGCGCGTGCAGTACAAGTTCGAGGACCACTTCCTCCTCGATCTCGAGGGCGCGGTGCTCTTCCCGGGGTCGGCGCTGAAGGACAGCGACGGCCTCGCCGCGCGATCGGTCATGCTCCAGGCGCGCACGACCTTCTTCTTCTGAGACGAACCATGCGACACCCCACCCTGCTCGCGCTCATCGGCCTCGCGGCGCTCGCGCCCGCGCCCGCGTGCGACACGTACCACCCCGCGCCGGTGCCGACGCTCGTCGGGCCGAGCGACAACATCCTGCCGGACACGTCCGCGCCGATCGAGATCGCGTTCAAGCCAGCCGTCGTCGCCTCGACGCTCAACCTGAAGATCGTCCGCTACGACACCGACGCCGAGGGCAACCTCTACGACGAGGACGCCGACCCGGCGACCCAGCTCGAGGTGCTGTTCTCGACGCAGCCGGGCGCGCCCGACGTCGGCGGCACGCACACGGTCAGCCCCGACGGCGCGAGCGTCTCCATCAAGCTCGACAAGGAGCCGCCCGTCGGGCCGCGCCTCGCCATCGTGCTCGAGCCGGGCACCGAGAGCGTCGACGGCTCGCGCGTCGAGCAGCGGAAGCTCGTGAAGTTCGGCTACAAGTTCGAGTGCGGCGCGTCGGGGCAGGGATCGTCGCTGCCGTCGGGCGGGTACTTCTTCCTCATCGATCTCGAGGCGCCGATCCCGGGCCTGCAGATCCAGCTCTACGGCCTCTTGAAGGTCGACTCGAAGACGGGGCACTTCGTCGGGCAGTTCACCAACGCCGACCGCACGCCCGGCCTGCCCGGCTGCGCGATGGACTGCGGCGCGAAGAACGTCTGCCGCACGAAGGGCGTCGCCTCGCCGACGTGCGTGATGCCGTCCGAGCGACCGACCAGCACCGACGAGTTCGGCGATTTCTACGCGAACGACAAGCTGCCCGTCGGCTTCTCCTTCACCGTCAGCGGGTGCGCCGACGACCGCGGCGGCGTCACCAACTTCGCGATCGAGCCGACCGACGTGAAGGTCACCTCGCCCGCCGTCACCGTGCAGAAGATCAAGCTCTCGGCGCAGTTCAAGGAGGTCGAGCCCGGCGTGTTCCGCGGGCAGGGCTCGATGGCGTCGCCGCAGGTGCTGCTCGGCACCATCGAGAGCGGCGAGGGGCGCGGGACGCTCAACGCTCGATCGCTCACCGAGGCAGAGTGGCCGGCGTCGGGGATCCCGGGGCCGCCCTGACGAGAGGAGCCGCGCATGCCCGACGACCAGGAGCCGCTCGCCGCCCGCCGCCTCGCCGAGATCACCGCGCGCGTCCGCGATCGGTACCGCACCGAGCAGCGACTCCTGTCGTTCGACGAGTACCTGTCGGTGCTCGCCGCCCACCCGGAGCGCCACGCGCGCGACGCGTCTCGGTACCTGCGCGACGCGCTCGTCCACTACGGCACGCGCGAGATCGAGCGCCCGTGGGGCAGCGTGCGAAGGTTCAATTTGTTCGATCTTGGGTTCCTCGAGGAGGAGCGTCGCCGCGACGCCCTGGTCGCCCACGAGGAGCTGCAGAACGATCTCTTCCGCGCGCTCTCGAACTTCGCGCGGGAGGGCCGCGCGAACCGCCTGGTGCTGCTGCACGGCCCGAACGGCAGCGCGAAGAGCACGCTCGTCGGGTGCCTGTTTCGCGCGCTCGAGCACTACTCGACGCTCGACGAGGGCGCGCTCTACCGCTTTCACTGGGTGTTCCCGACGCAGAAGACGCTGCGCGGGCCGCTCGGGTTCGGCGGCGACGAGGCCGAGCGGCCGCCGCCGCGGAGCTTCGCCCACCTCGACGAGGAGCAGATCGAGGCGCGCCTGGTCGTCGAGGTGCGCGACCACCCGCTGTTCTTGCTGCCGGTCGCCGAGCGCCGCCGGCTGCTCGCCGAGCTGTTGCCCGCGGGGGCCGAGCCGCTGCCCGACTGGATGGCGCGCGGCCAGCTCTCGCAGAAGAACCAGCAGGTCGTCGACGCGCTGATGGCGACGTACAAGGGCGATCTCGCCGAGGTGCTGCGGCACGTGCAGGTCGAGCGCACGTTCGTGTCGCACCGCTACCGGGTCGCGGCCTCGACGATCGGCCCGCAGATGGCCGTCGACGCGAGCGAGCGTCAGATCACGGCCGACCGCAACCTCGCCGCGCTGCCGACGGCGCTGCAGGCGATGACGCTGTTCGAGGCGCACGGCGAGCTCGTCGAGGCGCAAGGTGGCGTGCTCGAGTTCTCGGATCTGCTGAAGCGCCCGCTCGACGCCTTCAAGTACCTGCAGCTGAGCGTCGAGACGGGCGAGGTCGCGCTCTCGCAGCAGAGCCTCCAGCTGAACTGCGTGATGATCGGCAGCGCGAACGAGCTGCACCTCGACGCGCTGCGGGGGCACCCGGAGTGGGCGAGCTTCCGCGGGCGGTTCGAGCTCATCCGCGCGCCGTACCTCCTGTCGTACCTCGACGAACAGGCCATCTACGACGCGCAGATCGCGCCGCAGCTGCGCGTGTTCGTCGCGCCGCACGCGACGACGATCGCTGCGATGTTCGCGGTGCTGACGCGCCTCTCGCCCGTCTCGGCGGAGGCGCTCCCGGCCGAGGTGGGCCCGGTCGCGGCGTCGCTCTCGGCGTGGGAGAAGCTCGAGCTGTACGCGCGTGGCGCGCTGCCCGATCGCCTCGACGCGGACGACAAGAAGCTCCTGCGCGCGCACCTCGCCGAGCTGCCCGGCGCGAGCGAGCGAGACGGCGCGTACGAGGGGCGGGTGGGCGCGAGCCCGCGCGAGCTGCGCGCGGTGCTGCTGAACGCCGCGCAGCACGCCGACCTCGGGCACCTGTCACCGCTCGGCGTCCTCGAGGAGCTCGGGCAGCTCGCCCTGCGCCGGCAGGAGTTCGACTGGCTCGATCTGCCCGCGCGCGACGGCGGCTACCACGACGCGCAGGCGATGCTCGAGGCGCTGCGCGCGCACCTGTTCGACCGCTGGGAGGAGGAGATGCGCGTCGCGAGCGGGTTCGTCGACGAGACCACCTACGCGGAGCTGTTCGAGCGCTACGTCGCGCACGTCGGCGTGTGGACGAAGGGCGAGAAGATCCGCAACCGCGTCACCGGCGTCGACGAGGATCCGGACGCCGCGATGATGAGCGCGGTCGAGGCGCTGCTCGGCGTCGAGGGCGACGGCGTCGAGTACCGCCGGGGGCTGTTCAACGTGATCGCGGCGTGGGCGATCGAGCACCCGGGCCAGAAGATCGAGCCGCTCGTCGTCTTCCCCGATCACGTCCAGCGCATGCGCAAGACGGTGTTCGTCGAGCGTCGCCGCGCGGTCGCGCTCCTGTGCCGCGATCTCGTCGTCAGCCTGCGCGACGGCGCGAGCTCCGGGCTATCGGCGGCGCGCGCGCGCGAGGTCGAGGCGATGCGGACGGCGCTCGTCACGCGGTTCGGACACAGCGACGCGTCCGCGCGCGACGCGGCGAGCTCGCTCGTGCGCTGGCGGTTCGCCGAGCTCGTGGATTGAGCCGAGGCCGCGCGATGTCGCAGCCTCGACCGCTCGGCGCGCCGTCGCTGCTCGCGCTCGGCCTGAACGGCGTCATCGGCGTCGGCATCTTCTTCGCGCCGAGCGCGGTCGCGCGGCTGGCGCCGGGGTGGGTGGGCGCCGCGCTCTTCGCCGTCACCGGGGCGCTGCTCTTGCCGGTCGCCGCCGCGTTCGCGCGGCTCGCGGCGCACCTGCCCGAGGACGGCGGCCCGATCGTGTATGCGCGCGCCGCGTTCGGCGAGGGCGCCGCGTTCCTCGTCGGGTGGATCTCGTACCTCAGCGCGATCGCGAGCGCGGCGGCGGTGATCGCGGGCCTCGTGCACCACGGGCTCGGCCTCTCGGGCGCGGCCGAGCGCGCGGCGATGGTCGCGACGGCGCTCGCGCTCGGCGGCGTCTCGGCCCTCGGCCTCCACCCGTCGGCGAAGGTGTGGACGGCGCTCACCGTCCTGAAGCTCACCCCGCTCGTCGCGCTCGCCGCCTGGTCGCTCGTCGCGCGGCCGACCGCGCCGCCCGTCGAGGCGAGCCTGCCGCCGCTCGGACAGCTCGCGCGCGCGGCGCTGACCGTGACGTTCGCGTTCCAAGGGTTCGAGATCGTCCCGCTCGTCAGCGGCCAGGCGCGCTCGCCGCGGCGCGCCGTCCCCGTCGCCATCCTCGGGACGATGGCGATAGCGTCGCTCTTGTATGTGCTCCTGCAGCGCGCGGCTGTCACGAACGTCGCGGATCTCGCGGCGAGCGGCGCGCCGCTGCGAGACGCGGCGGGGGCGCTCGGCGGCGCGGGCTTCGCGGCGGTGGTCGGGGTCGGCGCGAGCGTCACGGCGCTCGGCATCTCCTTCGGGATGATCGTGATGACGCCCCGCTACCTCGCGGGGCTCGGGGAGGCGCACGTGGGCCCCGCGCTCGCGCGGAGCGACGCGCGCGGCGTGCCGCGGCTCGCGCTCGCGGTGTCGCTCGCGCTCGTCTGCGCGCTGCTCGTCGCGGGCTCCGGCGCGCAGCTGTTCGCGCTCTCGAGCGTCGCCGTGCTCACCCAGTACGGAGTGACGGGGCTGTCGCTGCTCGCGCTGTCGCTCCGGCGCGCGCGCGGGCTGCGACCCGCGCACGCGTGGCCCGCGCCGTTCGTCATCGCGGTCGGCGTCGTGCTCGTGGTGTTCGGAGGATCGAGGTGGGAGTGGCTGGTGGCGGGCGGCGCGGTCGCGGTGGGAGCCGCGCTGCGGGCGGGGGCGCGGGCGCTCTCCGGTCGGTAGACGACGTCCCACGCGGGAGCATGGTTCTAGTGGTCCGCGGTCGTCACGTGGCGCGAGTGGCGGCGCGCTCCCCCCGGCGACCTCGGGGACGCAGCGCTGGACGGTCCGTCGTTGCTCGGGCGGCGTGCCCTACTGTGCGCGAGCGAGCGCGGAGAGCACCTCGCGCAGCGCGCCCGCGATGGGCGTGGGTCTGCGCGAGCCGCGGTCGACGAACACGTGCACGAAGTGCCCCTCGGCGGCGGGCGCGTCCTCGCCGTGACGAAACAGCCCGAGCTCGTAGCGCACGCTCGTCGTGCCGAGCTTCGCGACCGCGAGCCCGGCGTCGATCACCTCGGGGAAGGACAGCGGCGCGTGGAACCTGCACCCCGACTCGACGCAGAGGCCGATGATCTCTCCGCGCGCGGGCAGGAGCGCCCCGGCCTCGACGAGGTGCGCGTTGATGACAGTGTCGAAGTACGAGTAGTAGACGACGTTGTTGACGTGGCCGTACACGTCGTTGTCCATCCAGCGCGTCGGCACCTCGCGGAACACCCGGTAACGCTCACGCATCGAGCGCCCCCTGGAACATCTCGCGCATGTGATCGGGCGTGACGGCGAAGGGCGCGTTGTCGACGAGCCTGCGCTGCGCGAGCGCGAGGGGCGCGAGGTGGGGGAGATCCGCGGCCGTGAACCCGAGCGTCGAGAGCCCGACCGGCACACCGGTCGCGCGCATCAGCGCGGTCAGCGCGTCGCAGAGCAAGTGACCAGCGTCGCCGGGCGAGGCGCCGCGCACGTCGACGCCGAGCGCCGCGGCGGCGGCGAGGTGACGCTCGGGGCAGGCGGCCGCCGTCGCGCGGAACACCGAGGGCGCGTTCACGACGACCGCCACGCCGTGCGGGACGAGCGGCGCGTCCGGGTAGCCGGGCATCTTGAAGTCGCGGGCGTTGGCCGACACCGCATACGACATCGCGTGAGGGAGGTGCACGCCCGCGTTGCCGAAGGCGATGCCCGCGAGGAGGGCCGCCCACGACAGCGCCTCGCGCGCCTCCGTGTCGGAGGCGTCGGTGACGGCGCGGACGAGGTGCGCGGCCGCGATCCGCAGCGCCTCCTGGCTGCCGAGATCGCTCCAGGGGTTCCGACCCTGGCTCATCGGGCGCGCGGTCGCCGGGGACGGGCGCGCGCGCGAGGTGAACGGCCGCGCCGTGGTCGACTCGATCGCGTGGCAGAGCACGTCGAACCCGCTCGCAGCGACGACGCTCGCCGGCAGGCTCGCCGTCAGCGTCGGATCGACGAGCGCGAGCGACGGCCGCAGCGCGCGCGACGCGATGCCAGTCTTCGCGTGGCGCGACACCCAGTCGAACACCGCGATCCCCGTGCACTCGCTGCCGGTGCCGCACGTGGAGGGGCAGGCGATGTGGCGCGGCAGCGGCCCGGGCACGGGCCGCCCGAGGCCGAGCGGCGCGTTGACGTACGTCTCGAGCGGCGCGGGGTACGTCGCGTACAGCGCCGCGGCCTTCGCGGTGTCGATCGCCGAGCCGCCTCCCAGCGACACGTACCCGTCGAACCCGCCCCCGCGCGCCGCCTCGCTCGCCGCAGTGAACGACGCGTCGGTCGGCTCGATGCTGACCTCGTCGAACACCACCACGTCGATCCCCCGCGCGCGGAGCGACCGCACGGCGACGTCGACGTGCCCGTGGCGGACGAGGGCGCGGTCGGTCACGAGCATCACCCGACGCAGCCCGGCCGCGTGGTCACCCAGCTCCGCGAGCGCCCCGCGACCGAACACCACCGACGCGGGATCGATCGAGAAGCACCCCTCGCGGACGAGATCCTCACCGAGGCCGTGAGCGCACGCCATGGCTCGACAAGAGAGCACGCCTCCGCGCGGGGTGGCCAGCGTCGCCTCATGGGGGCCCGCTGGCGCTCGCGGCGCGGGTGAGATAATCGCCCGATCGGTGGAGGTCCGAGCGGCGACCGAGGAGGAGCGGCGAGCCCGCGACGCGCTGACCCACTCGGCGTGGGGTGGCGGCCTCGACGTCGACCAGTACGCCGCGCGCGAGGCGCGGCTGCGCGGCCACGCGTGGGCCCGCGGGGCGATGGAGACCTGGCTCGCGGTCGGCGACGACGGCGCCATCCTCTCGTCGTGTGAGTCGTTCGCGAGCAGGAGCTACCTCGACGGCGAGCAGGGCGTCACGTACGCCATCGCCAGCGTGTTCACGGCGCCCGCTCTGCGCGGCCGTGGGCACGCGGTGGCGATGCTGCGCGAGCTCGTCGATCGGCTGCGCCCGCGCCCGCGCGCGCACGCGGTCACGCTGTACTCCGACGTCGGCGCGCGCATCTACGAGCGCGCGGGGTTCCTCGCCGTCACCTCGCTCGACCGCTCGCTCCCCGCCGAGCCGGGCGATCCCACGGAGGGCGTGACGCCGCTCGGCGAAGGCGAGGTGCGCGATGCGCCGCCGCCCGCCGCGCGCTTCGTCGTGTGGCCCGACGCGCCCCAGCTCGACTGGCACCGCGAGCGCGAGCGCGCCTACGCCGCCCTGCTCGGTCGACCGCGCCCCCCGCTCGCGGGCGCCAGGACGGAGGGGGGAGAGATCGTGTTCGTCGGAGATCTCAAGGGCGCGCGCCTCCTCGTGCTGCGTCTCCGCGCGGACACCGAGCAGGACGCGCGGAGGCTCCTCCGCTCGGCGGCCCGCGCGGCGCACGCGGCGGGGCTGCCTCGCGTGGTCGCGTGGGAGGATCCGCTCGTCGCGCCCCGCGTGCCGGTCGGCGCGGTCGCGCCGCGCGAGGGCGGCCTCGCGATGATTCACCCGCTCGCCCCGCGGCTGTCGGCGAGCGAGTGGCACGTCATCCCGCGCGGCGCGTGGGTGTGAGGGCGCGTGGGTGTGGGGCTCAGGGCGACGGGACGATCGACATCTCCGACTGGCGAAACACCACCCAGTCTCCCTGCTTCGCGCAGCCGAGCGTGAGATCGACCAGCAGCTCCTTCGAGTTCAGCGCTGACAGCGATCCCTGCGGGATGTCGTAGCTCCACTTGACGAAGTTGTTGAACGGCCCGCCGAAGGGCGCGCCGTGCGGCACCCCGGTGATCATCAGGAAGTCGTCGATGGTGACGCCGTTGATCTTGAGGTCGAAGCAGTACTCTCCCTGCATGGAGTGATCGTCGAGCGCCATCGTCAGCTCGAGCTTGGCCGACTGCACCTGTCCCGGCGTGAGGCCGGTGAGCAGGTAGGAGCCGCTGAACTTCTCGCCGACGTGGATGAGCCCGTGGCACGAGCCGCCCTCGCAGTACGCGCCCGGCGCGCCGTTGTGCGTGGAGGCGTCACAGACGTACGTCGACGTCTTCGGCGCGCACGCGCCGGGAGCGCCGCCGGCCCCGCCCGCGCCGCCGCTGCCCCCGGTCGCGCAGTCGAGCTTGTACATCGGCTGGCCGGTGAAGGGGCCGTCCCAGGTCGACAGATCGTCCGACCCGCAATACTGGATCTTGTCGCCGCTCGCTCCGAGCGACGCGGTCTGCCCGCTCGTGGGCGTCCACGCGAGCCAGTAGGTCGCCCCCGCCTGCGTCGTCACCACCTTGTCGAAGGCGGCGCCCTGCCAGCCGAGCGACTTCGCGGGCGCGAAGCTCCCGGACGCGAGCGCCTGTCCGGGCTTGCCGCCCGAGTCGGAGAAGAAGGTGAGCACGTTGTTCTTCAGCCCGTCCCCTCCGCCGGTATACACCTCTGCGCCGCTCACCTGCTGGGAGGCCGTCGCGACGTACTTGAACGCCAGCGTCTTCGTGCCAGTTGTCGACCCGTTGGGCATCGAGGTCGCGTTCGCCGCGTGACACACCTCGCCTTGCGTCGAGCCGCCCGCGCCGGCCGCCGCGCCGCTCCCGCCCGCGCCGCTCGCCCCCCCGCCGCCGCCCGCGCCGCCCATGCCGCCCTGGGTGGTGAAGCTCGACGCCTGGGACTCGCGCTGGCCCGCGCCGTTGTAGGCGAGCACCCGCCAGTAATACTGGGTCCCCGGAGCCAGCAGCCCCGGCGGCAAGGTCAGCGAGGTGCCATACGCGCGGCGCTCCCAGCGCCCCACCTTGCCCGCGGCGTCGCGCGAGACGATGACCACGTACGCGTCGAAGTTCCTCCAGTCGTCGGTCGTCGACCACGTCAGCGTCGGCGTCAGCGACGCCTGCTGCACCTCGCCCAGCGTCGGCGGCATGGGCGGCTTCACGGCGTGCGTCGGGTCGACCGTCCCCTGCTGGCCCGTCGAGTCACCCACGACGCTGCTCGGCTCCGTCTCGAGCTTCTGACACTGGAAGGCGGGCCCCGGATCATGCAACTGAACGCCCCACGCGCCCGGGGAGGCGGGGATCGACAGCTCGTACTGGGTGTGAGGCTCGGCGACGTTCGGCGACGGGCCGAAGGACGCGCCGCCCTCGACGCCCGCCGCCTTCTGATCGATCAGCACACCGTCCTTGCGGACCTCGACGTGCTGGTCGCCGTACGCGCGGATCTCCCAGCGCTCCTTGCCGCCGCCCGTCCACACCTGGAACTGGTTGTAACAGTCGGGCTCGATGTCGTCGCCGCCGTAGAACCAGTCGTTCAGCAGCCACAGCTTCTCGCCGTCGAAGTCGGCGTAGAAGTAGGTGTACATGCCCTTCGCGGGCTTCACGTCGAACCACTCGTACTGACCGCCGCTCTGGCCGGTCCAGTCGGTGTGCTTGCCGTCGGCCTTGTGCGGGTACGCGCTCTTCGGCTGCACGAACGGCTCGGGCGCCTCGCCCGACGTCGTGAACGCGAGCTTGCCGCCCGTCGACGAGCTCACCGCGCCGCCGCTCGCGCCCTTCACCTTGGAGTAGTCGAGCTCGCAGCTCGCCTTCGAGGGCAGCGCGGTCGACGGGCGGAAGGTGAGCCGGAGGGCGTCCGGATCGACCACCACCGACCCCTCGACGCCGGACGCCCCACACTTCAGCGTCACCGCGCCGACGGACGCCGGATCGATGCGCTTGTTGAACGTCACCGGCACGCCGCCGTACCGGGGGAAGCTCTGCTGCGTCAGCCCAGGCACGCGCCCCGCGACGAACGGCGGCACGGCCGCCACGGTGGCGGTCGTCCCCGCGCCGAACAGCAGGTTGCCGTCGACGAGCGCCACCCAGCTCGGCAGCGTCTTCGTGTTCGCGGTCACCGCGCGCGGCCGCGTGAAATCTGACAAATCTAGCACGGAGACGAGCTGCCGCTCGAGGCCGACCACGAGCGCACGCCCGATCACGCGGCCGACGAAGGCGTCGCTCAGCTCCGCGTCGGCGTAGAGGAGCGCGGGGGCGGCGGGCGTCGCGAAGTCGGCCACGCGCAGGCCCTTGCCCTTCACGAGTCCGATGACCTTCGAGCCCTTCGCGACGAGGCCCGCGAGCGCGCCGCCCGCGTCGAACGTGCCCGTCTTCGCCGGCGCCGCGCCGACGGACCAGCTGTCGACCTTGCCGTCGGCGAACCCGAGGTAGAGCGAGCGCCCGCCGGACGCGACGTGCGTCGGCGCCGCGGGGAGCGTGATGGCGACCTCCATCGAGAGCGTCGCCGCCCCGCCCGAGATGGCCGCCGCCACCGGCTGCAGCGTCGTGCCCGCGATGATGAACACCCGGTCGCCCGCGCGCGCGAGGCCCGTCGCGGCCTGCGGCAACCCCTTGAGCGTGCCGATGACGAGCGGCGCCTCGGGCGACAGCACCCGGACGGCGTGCAGCGTGCCGGCCGCGTCGAGCAGGTACGCGGTGCCGGTCGCGTCGTCGTACTCGGCGGCGACGACGCTGGCGGTCGTCGGGACCGTCGCCACCTCCGCGGGGGCGGCAGGGTTGGAGAGATCGAGGAACCCCGCGGACGTCGCGTGCGCGGCGACCACGAACGGCCCCACGTTGAACACCTGCGTCGTCGGCGCGCCGAAGGTGAGCGAGCCGAGCGTCGCCGCGGCGGGGGCGGTGTCGAGCCCGAGCGACGGCGCGCCGCCCGCCGTCGAACCCGCCGCGCCCGCCGTCGCCCCGCCCGCGCCCGCCGTCGTCCCGC
>JADLFU010000196.1 GCA_020849655.1 Polyangiaceae bacterium
CGCCAGGCGGCGGACCAAACCCAGGCGGCGGACCTCCAGCGCCAGGCGGCGGACCAAACCCAGGCGGCGGACCTCCCGCGCCAGGCGGCGGACCAAACCCAGGCGGAGCACCAGGCGGCGGACCAAACCCGGGAGGCGGACCTCCAGCGCCAGGCGGCGGACCAAACCCAGGCGGCGGACCTCCAGCGCCAGGCGGCGGACCAAACCCAGGCGGCGGACCTCCCGCGCCAGGTGGCGGACCAAACCCAGGCGGAGCACCAGGCGGCGGACCAAACCCGGGAGGCGGACCTCCCGCACCAGGCGGCGGACCAAACCCAGGCGGGGCACCGGCCGGCGGGCCGAACCCAGGCGGCGGTCCTCCCGCACCAGGCGGCGGACCAAATCCGGGCGGGGCACCGGGCGGCGGACCAAATCCGGGCGGCGGACCTCCCGCACCAGGCGGAGGCCCGTAAGGCCCCGCCCCCACGGGCGGCGCGGCGGGCGCCTCGAGGCGCGAGCCGCAGGTCATGCAGAACTTGTCCGTCGGTTGGTTCTGGGCACCGCAACGTGCACACTGGATCATCAGGCAGTCCTCTCGCCGCGGCTGTCGCGCTTCTTCCCCGCGGCCGACGCAGCATAGAGATCAAGGCGGCCGGATGGAACAGCGAAGGGCTGCCCTCCGCGTGAGGGGCAGCCCCGTGGTGCGACGCGCGTCGCGCTCGGCTAAACGATCCTTCTCGTCGCGCAGGCGCGCCGCCTTGCCGGCGAGATCGCGCAAGTAGTAGAGGCGCGCGCGCCGGACGATGCCGCGGGACACCATCTCCACGCGCTCGATGCGGGGGCTGTGCTGCAGGAAGATGCGCTCCACGCCGACGCTGAAGCTCACCTTGCGGACCGTGAACGACGAGCGGGCGCCGCCGCGGTGGCGCTTCGTCACGACGCCCTGGAACACCTGGACACGCTCCTTCTCGCCCTCGACGATCTTGTAGTGGACCTTCACCGTGTCGCCGACGCGGAAGGCGGGCAAGTCGGTGCGGAGCTGGGCTTTCTCGATCGCTTCGATGGCGGCGTTCAACATGGCGGTTCTCGGTTCTGGAGAGCGGGGCGGCGGAACCTACTCGGAATGAGCGCGCTGTCAACGGCGAGTTGCCGATCCGTCGCGCCGGGCTCGCGGTAGGCTGCGCGAATGAAGCCGAAGACCGCGTGGATCCTGCTCGTCGCGGCGCTCACCGCCTGCGGCGGCGACGACCCCTCCGGCGCGCCGTCGACCGCGACCGGGAGCGCCGGCGCCGCCGGGAGCGCGGGCGCCGCGGACCGCGCGGGCGCCGCCGGGGAGAGCGCCGGCGAGCCGCCGACCCCCGAGAGCGTCCTCTCGACGAGCCAGTACGACTGCTCCGCCAAGGGCCCCGTCGCGCCGCCCGCGCGACCGCACGCCCAGGGCTGCGTGCTCGACCGTGGCTGCAAGTCTCGCTTCGTCGCGGGGCACCGGATGGCCAACCCGTTCGCGCCCGAGAACACCGCGTCCGCGCTGCGCGCCGCCATCCTGCTCGGCGTCGACGTCGCGGAGACCGACGCGCGGCTCACGAAGGACGGGCGCGTCGTCTTGATCCACGACGCCGAGATCGACCGGACGTTCGCCGGCAAGGGCAACGTGGAGGACTTCACCCTCGACGAGCTGCGCGCGATCGCGGTGCGGGTCGAGCCAGCCGATCCCTCCGGTGATTTCTCGTGCGAGCGCGTGCTGACGATCGAGGACGCGATGGCGATCGCGCGCGACAAGATCGTCCTCGAGTTCGAGACGAAGCGCACCCCCGCCGGGATCGCCGCCGCGAAGTACCTGCGCGCCGAGGGGCTCTACGGCTCCGCGTACGTGCAGTGCGACGCGACCGAGTGCAAGGCCATCCGCGCCGAGGTGGCCGACGTGCCGATCTCGCTGCGCGCGACGGCGCTCGCCGACCTCGATCTCATCGACGAGCTGCAGCCCGTGATCGTCGAGGTCGATCCGGGCGAGACGTGGCTCGCGGCCGACGTGCGCGCGAAGATCACGGGCAAGGGCGCGAAGGTCTTCACGAACGCGTTCGTCGTCGCGGACGTCAAGGCGCTCGGGAGCGACGATCTCTCGGGCTACCCGGCGATGTTCGCGAGCGGCGTCGACGTGCTGCAGACGGAGTTCCCGCACTGGGCGCTGACGGCGCTCGGGCGGCTCCCCGCGAAGCCGTAGCGTCAGAAGTCGGCGACGAGGCCGAGCTGCGCGCCGATGACGCGAGAGCGAACCTCGTGGGTCTGGCCGTACGAGTCGTGGCTGCCGGAGACGCCGAGCTCGACGCCGGGCCCGAACGAGAGCCCGACGTGCGGCGCGAGCGGCGCGACGAACAGCAGCTCCGCCGCGAGCATCAGCTCGTCCGCGGTGTCGGACTCTCGACCGATGTCGATGGTGCTCCGACCGTAGGTGACGCCGGCGCGAGGCCAGATGGCGAGCGAGCCGCCGCCGATCCACGCCCCGACCCGGGGCGCCGCGACGAGCTGGGAGCTCAACCCGGCCGACGTCCCGTAGTGCAGCCCGCCGCCGAGGGTGAGCGATCCGAGCGCGCGGTGATAGCCGAGCCGGAGCGGGTGGTCGGTGCGCGAGGTCGCCGTGGTGCTCCCGACGACGAGGCCGGTGTCGCGCGACTCGCCGCCGTCCTTCGTGGAGACGGACCAGACCCCGGCGAGCCCGTCGATGACGACCAGGTTCGGGCGAGGAGGCTCGGACGCGGACGACGTCGACGCGAGCAGCGCGGCGGCCAGCGCGGATCGGGTGAGCGGCGCGGCGCGCATCAGAAATCCACCAGCGCCCCGACGGTCAGGCCCGTCTGGCTGAGCAGGTAGCGCTGCGAGTCGCGGCCCTCGGTCTTGTGGCGCCCCCACAGCGGCGCTTCGAACAGCAAGCCCCCGAAGATCCCCACGTGCGGCGCGGGGGTGAGGGCGACGAGCGCGTCGACGCCCGCGGCGAGCGCCGTCGTCTGGGTGTCGTGGCCGCCCCCGTGCGCGAGCAACAGCCCGCCCCGCGGCCACACGGCGAACAGGGGAGAGAGCGGGAGCGCGTACCCGACCCGCGGCCGCAGCATCACCCCCCAGCTCGCGCTGTCCGCGTCGTCGATCTTCACCCGGTACGCGTGGAGGTTCGCGCCGAGCGTGACCCGCGGCGCGACCACGCGGTGGTAGCCGAGCTGGCTGAGGCCGCCCCCCGGCATGTACTTCTGCGTGAGCGAGGTGCGGCGGTCCTCGCCGCGCTCGGTGTCGGTCTCGAGCGATCCGAAGAGGTTCTCCGCGGTGAGGATGCTCTGAGCGCGCTCGCCCAGCCCGGCCGGGCCGTCGGCGAGCGCAGGGGCGGCGAGCGCGAGGCACGCCACCGAGATCCGCGCAGCGGGCGTCAACGCGGTCAACCGACCCGATCCTGATCGGATCGTCAAGCGCGATCGAGCAGCGCACGGAGGCGCGCGGCTCCGGCGACGAGCGTCGCCTCCGGCGTGAGCAGGCTCACGACCACGCACGCGGGCACCGGGAGCTCGAACAGCTCGCCCGACTGCACGAGCACGCCTTCCTGGAGCAGCGCGCGCGCCCACTCGTCGGCGGTGCGCGTCGCCGGGAGGCGCACGATCGCGCTCCAGCCCCCCTCGACCGGCAGCACGCTCGCGGGGGCGCCGGCGAGCGCGTGGCCGAGGGCGGCGAGGTTCGCGGCCACGCGGGCGCGGATCGCCGGCTGCACCGCCGCGGCCTCGGCGAGCAGCGCGCGCGCCGCGTGCTGCACCGGGCCGCCGACGGAGAGGAACGTGTCCGCGATCACGTGCAGCCTCGCGCGCGCGACCGAGACGAGCTCCGCGGGCCCGGACAGCGCGATCCACCCGAGCTTCACCTGCGGCAGCGCGGCCACCTTCGACAGGCCGGAGAGCGTGAACGTGAGCCCGTCGGCGCGGGAGGCGAGCGTCGGCGCGCGCGTCGGATCGACGCCGCGGGCGTAGTCGAGGAACACCTCGTCCGAGATCAGCGGCAGGCCCGTCGCGCCGAGCGCGTCCCGCTCGCCGAGCTTCAGGTACGAGCCCGTGGGGTTGTTCGGGGACACGACCACGATCGCGCGCGTCCGCGGCGTGACGGCCCGCGCGAGCGCGCCCGCGTCGACGCACCACCCCCCCGCGAACACCACGGGATACTTCACGATCCTTACACACGCGAGATCGGCCAGCAGCGAGAACAAGGGGTAGCTCGGCGACGGGACGAGGAGCTCGTCGCCGGGATCCGCGAGCAGGTGGAAGAGGAACGAGTACGCCTCGCTCGTGCTCGCCGTCAGCACCACGTCGTCCGGATCGACCGCCGCGCCGCGCGCGCGGTAGTAGTCGGAGACGGCGAGCCGCGCGTCGCGCAGCCCCTCGGGCGCCGGCTCGTAGCGCGCGGCCTCCTCGACGGCGAGCGCGCGGAGCGCCGACGCGGGCGGAGAGAGGCCGACCGCGGTCGGGTTCGAGCTCGACAGATCGAGCGCGAGGTCAGCGGTGGTGGTCTCGGGGAGGAGCTCCCAGGAGGTGCGCGCGGAGAACACGGCGCGGCGTCGTGTCACTCACCGAGGGCGGCGGCCAGGGGCGAGTCGTCAGGGGCCTGCGCCCGTGCGAGGGTCGCGCCCCGTGCGCCTCCCTCGATCCCTCCTGCTCGGCGTGGCGGGCGCCACCGCGCTCGCGGCGCTCACGCTCGCGCGGGAGGCCGCGGCGCACAAGGCGGGGCTGTCGAGCGGCACGTACCGCCTGCGCGGCGCCGCGGTCGCTGCGGAGCTGACGTTCGAGCGCGCCGAGCTCGCGGAGCTGATGCCCCGCGCGGACACGGACGGAGATCGCGCGCTCGGCGACCTGGAGCTCTCCGCGGCCCACGCGGAGCTCGACGCGCGCGTGGTCGCGAGGACGGTCGTGCGAGCGGACGGCGCGGCGTGCCCGGGGACGCTCGACGGCGTGGGACACGACGGCACGGACGGCGTCGTCGTGCGCGCGACGTTCGTGTGCCCGGCGCGCCCGCGTCGGATCGGGCTCGTGGCGGCCTTCCTCGACGGGTTGCCGCCAGGGCACCGGCACCTCGCGACGCTCGAGGGAGGCGGCACGCTGACCGACGCCGTGCTGCACGGCGGCAGCCCTGGGGTCTCCCACCAGGTCGGCCCGGGCGCCGACGGTCCCGCGGCGAGCACGGCGCCTGCGGACGCCAGTGGGGGTCCAGGGTTCGTGGAGCTCGTGAAGCTGGGCGTCGAGCACATCTTGACCGGGTACGACCACCTCGTCTTCTTGCTCGGGCTCGTGCTGCTCGGCGGCCGCGCGCGCTCTCTCGCGTGGGTGGTGACGGCGTTCACGCTCGGGCACTCGATCACGCTCGGCGCGGCGGCGCTCGGCCTGTGGACGCCGAGCCCGCGCGTGGTCGAGCCGCTGATCGCGGCGAGCGTCGCGTACGTCGGCGTCGAGAATTTCTTCGTGAAGGACGCGGAGCGGCGGTGGCGCGTGACGCTCCCGTTCGGGCTCGTGCACGGCTTCGGGTTCGCGGGCGCGCTCGCGGAGGCGCGCCTCGCGCCGGGGCAGGTGCCGCGCGCGCTCCTCGGCTTCAACCTGGGGGTGGAGCTCGGCCAGGCCATCGTCCTCGCGCCGGTGCTCCCGCTCGTGCTCTGGTTGCGACGTCGCGCGTGGTTCACGCGATGGGGCGTGCGGGCGATCAGCGGGGCGATCGCCGCGGCGGGGCTCGCCTGGCTCGCGCTCCGCGTCGCGCGGCCCTGACAGCGCGCACCCTGCGCGACGAAGATTTCGACCGCCGACGTATCCCCCCGACCCGCTCACCCGTCTCTCCCGCATGCCCCCCGACGATCCCCCGCTCCCCGACCTCGTGCGAGCCTCGTGGCACCGCTTCGCGGACACCTTCGAGCCGCTCCGAGGCGAGCTCTACCGCTACTGCCGCCACCTGACCCGCTCGCCCTGGGACGCGGAGGATCTCGCGCAGGACACGATGTCGCGGGCGTTCGCGACGCTCGGGCGCATGGGGGCGGCGCCCCCGAACCCGCGGGCGTGGCTGTTCCGCGTCGCGTCGAACCTCTGGATCGACCACGCGCGGCGGCCGCGCCCGGCGCCCTCTGCGCGCGAGGTCTCGGCGGAGCCGCCGCCCGATCTGCGCGGCGCCGCGGCGACGTTGCTCGCGCAGCTAGCGCCGCAGGAGCGGGCCGCGGTCGTCCTGAAGGACGCCTTCGACTTCTCTCTCGACGAGGTCGCCAGCGTCCTCGGCACCACGGTGGGCGCGGTGAAGGCCGCGCTGCACCGGGGCCGGGGCAAGCTCACCGCGCCCGACGAGGAGGAGCGGCGGGCGCCGGCGCGCGGCGCCGTCGACGCGTTCTGCGCGGCCTTCAACGCGCGAGACGTCGAGGGGCTGACGAGGCTCCTGCTCGACTCGGCGACCGTCGAGGTGGTGGGCGCGACGGCGTCGTACGGGGCGGACGAGACGCGCGGACAGATGCTGCGCGGGATGCTCTTCGGCAGCGAGCGGCTCGCGAACGCCGCCACCCAGGGCGGCATCGACGCGCGGCTGGTGCTGGGGGCGCGGCCGCTGCCCCCGCGCGCAGAGGCCCGCGAGCACCGCGGCGAGGCGATCGCGCTCATTTGGTACTTGCACCAGGACGGAGAGCACGTGCGCGCCATCAACCGGTTCGAGACCGAGGGCGACCGCGTCGCGCGGCTGCGCAACTACTTCTTCACGCCCGATCTCATCGCCGAGGTCTGCGCCGAGCTCGGTGTCAGTCAACGATCCAACGGCCACCGCTGGTGGCTCTCACGAGAGGGGTGCCCCTGATGCTCACGCTCTACTACCATCCGCTGGCGTCCTACTGCTGGAAGGCGCTGATCGCGCTGTACGAGCACGGCGCGGCCTTCGAGAAGCGCCTGATCGATCTCGCGGACGAGGCGCACCGCGCCGAGCTCGCCGCGCTGTGGCCGCCTTGCAAGTTCCCGGTGCTCCGCGACGGCGCGCGGGTGGACGCGGAGAGCTCGATCATCGTCGAGCGGCTCGACCACCTGCACCCGGAGGGGCGCCCGCTGTTCCCGGCCGACCGGGACGCCGCCCTGCGCGTTCGACTGTGGGACCGCTTGTTCGACACGCAGGTCCAGGCCCCGGTGCAGGAGATCGTGCTCGACCGCCTGCGCGGCGGCGGCGGAGACCTGGGTCGCGCCCACGCCGCGCTGGCGACGACGTACCGGATGGCGGAGGCAGAGCTCGCGTCCTCCACCTGGATGGTGGGCGAGGAGTTCACCGCGGCCGACTGCGCGGCGGCGCCGGCGCTGTTCTACGCGGCGACGCTGCTGGCGATCCCGGGTGACTGTGACCGGCTGCGAGCGTACTTCGAGCGGCTGGTGGAGCGACCGTCGGTGCGGCGGACGCTCGACGAGGCGAAGCCCTACTTTCGACACTATCCGTTCGAGCGCGAGATCCCGGCGCGGTTCCGCTGAGGCGCGAGACGACGGCGATGGCGCCTCGGCCGTGGCGGCGCGTCCGCCCGTCGTCGCCGCTCGCCCCCTCCCCGCGACGCCGTGCTAACGACGCCGCGGTTTCGTGTCCAAGCCTCGCTCCTCCACGCTCCCGGTCGCGCTCTGTGGGCTGACGCTCGCGCTCGTCACCGCGACGCTCTACTGGACGTTCTTCCGCGCCCCGTTCGAGTCCGTCATGGGCGCCGCCCAGAAGATCTTCTACTTCCACGTCCCCGCCGCCTACGCGATGTACCTCTCGGCCACGCTCTGCCTCGTGGCGTCGGCCGCGTACCTCGTCTCGCCGCGTGACGGCGCGGACGCCCTCGCGCGCGCCGGCGCCGACTGCGCGGTCGCCTTCGGGTGCGTGGTGCTGACGACGGGGCCGATCTGGGCGAAGCCGATCTGGGGAGTGTACTGGACGTGGGAGCCGCGGCTGCTGACGTCGCTCCTGTCGGTGCTGATCTACGTCGCCTACGTCGTGCTGCGCAGCTTCGCCGGAGACGGCGAGGCCGAGCGCAAGTTCGCGGCGGCGCTCGGCGTGCTCGGCGCGGCGAACCTCCCGATCATCCACCTGTCCGTGCGCAAGTGGGGCGGAAACCACCCGCGCGTGATCTCGTCCGGCGGCGGCGGCCTGCAGCACCCGGACATGAAGGTCGCGCTCACGCTCGGGTTCGTCGCGTTCACGCTGCTCGCCGTCACGCTCATCACCGCGCGGGCGCGCCTGTACCTCGCGTCGTCCCGCCTCGCGCGGCTCGAGGAGGAGGCGATGACGCGAGGCTTGCTCGACGAGGAGGCGCTCTCATGATGAAGACCACCCAGGCCCAGCCCGTCCCCACCGTCACGCCGACCCCGTCCTTCGGCGGCGGCTCGCCGGCCGAGGAGCCGATGCGCAACTTCGGCTTCGCCGTCGCGGCGTACGTCGTGCTGTGGTGCGTGCTGATGGGCTTCGTCGTGCTGAGCGCGCGGCGCCAGCGCCGGCTCGACGCGCGCCTCGACGAGCTGGAGCGCGCGCTCGCGAAGCGCGACGGGGCGTCGTGATGCCGTCCGCCGCGCACGTCGTGTTCATCCCGTCGGTGCTGCTCGTCGGCGTCGTCATCGGGTACGTGATGGGCGCGCGCGCGGTGCGCGCCGAGCTGTCGAAGCAAAAAGCGCGACGGCGCGACTGAGCTAGCGCAGGCCGGCGAGCGCGCGGAGCTCGACGGGGTGGTATGGCGGCCGCGCGGTGAAGGGCTCGACGACCGCGCGCCCTCGCTCCGCGAGCAGGCGCGCGCACGCCGCGTGGCACGACTTCCCCTGGCACCAGCCCGTGCCGAAGCCGGTGTAGCGCTTCAGCGACTCGAGATCGTCGTAGCCGCGCAGGATGGCCTGCTCGAGCTCGTGCAGCGTCACGTCCTCGCAGCGGCACACGATCGTCTTCATCGCCCCTCGTACTCGCAGCGCGCGTCGCTCGTCTCGAACAGCGCCACCCGCGCGAGCGACGGCAACGACGGCCGGAGCTGGTCCCAGATCCACCGCGCCAGCACCTCGCTCGTCGGGTTCTCGAGGCCGGGGATGTCGTTGAGATAGTGATGATCGAGCCGATCGTGCACGGGCTGCCACAGGTCGTAGATGACGCCGAAATCGATCAGCCAGCCCGTCTCGGGATCGACCGGCCCCTCGACGGTGAGCTCGACCTTGAAGCTGTGGCCGTGCAGGCGCGCGCACTTGTGCCCCGGCGGCACCTTCGGGAGCAGGTGGGCCGACTCGAACTTGAACTCGTGCACCAGGCGGACGTTCATCGCGCGCCACGATAGTGGAGCCCGCGCGGGGCTCAAGGATCCGAGCTCTCGAAGCGACCGTCGCGGAGGACGAACCGCGTGGGACCGTCGACGCGCCGCTCGCGGACGCTGTGCGCGGGGTCTCCCGGGAGCGCGAGGAACCCGCCCGCCTCCGCGACGAGCTCGGGGCACACCGGCAGCAACGACTGGCGCGCCGCGAGCGCGCGCGCGTCGTCGAGCGTCGCGCACGGGAGGAGCAGCTCGAGGGCTCGCGCGGTCGGCGGCGCGATCTGCAGCTCCCCCGCCCGCCACCGCGCGAGCACGTCCGCCGGCGTGCGCCAGAACCCGTCGGTCGTCTCGTGCGCGTCGTGCTGGCCGCGCTGTCCCTCGGGGCTCGCGAGCAGGAAGAACGCGGCGTCGAACCGGCGCGGCTCCGCGGCGGGCGTGATCCACCTGCCGAAAGGCGCGAGCGCCGACAGATCGAGCGTGAGCCCCGCGGCGGCGAGCGCGTCGGCGAAGGTCGCGCCCGCGAGCGCCGCGCGCAGCGAGAGCGCCCCTGCCGTGTCGAGCGCGCGGATCGTGGGCACGAGCGCGGCCTCCTCGAGCGCCTCCCGACACGCGGCGACGGCGAGCGCGCGCACGGGCTCGGGCGTGTCCCCGAGGTCGAGCGCGCGCGGGTGCAGCGGCGCGGCGTCGAACCTCGCGTCGTGGTCCGACGGGTCGACCTTCCCGCCCGGGAACGCGACGAGCCCGCCCATGAACCCGCTCTTCGCGTGGCGGACGATGCAATAAATCTCGAGCCCTGCGGCGCCCGGGCGCAGCGCGAGGACGGTGGCGGCGGCGCGCGGCGCGACGGGCGCGCGAGAAGGATCTAGGTCGAGCACGTTGCCTCTTGACGTTGGGATCTCGGTGGATACAACTCTCCGCCCCTCTGTGCGAGGGGTTCGCGCGGGGAGCACGACCCCGCAGGTGAAGTGCGGCCGAGCAAGGAGGGCAGTAACCGATGAACAAAGCCCAGCTGAAGAAGTTCCGCACCCTCCTCGAGGAGAAGCGCGACGAGATCGTCCGCAAGGCGAAGCAGACGCTCGACGACGACATGGCCCTCGAGACCGACGATCTGCCCGACGAGATGGATCTCGCGTCGAGCGAGTACCTGCAGAGCTTCACGTTCCGCCTGCGCGGCCGCGAGAAGGTGTTCCTCGACAAGATCCAGAAGGCCCTCGTGAAGATCGAGGACGGCTCGTTCGGCGTGTGTGAAGAATGTGAAGAAGAGATCTCGGTGAAGCGCCTCGAGGCGCGCCCCGAGGCGACGCTCTGCATCCGCTGCAAGGAGGACCAGGAGCGCGCCGAGAAGGACTTCGGCTGACGCGCCTGCGTCGAGCTTTACAGCACGTCGCGCCCGTACGAGAGCGCGCGGATGGCCCACGAATTCGTGTTCACCATGCGCGATCTGCGCAAGGTGGTCCCCCCGCAGCGCGAGATCCTGAAGGGCATCTGGCTGTCGTTCCTGCCCGGCGCGAAGATCGGCGTCATCGGCGCGAACGGCTCCGGGAAATCGACGCTGCTGAAGATCATGGCCGGCGTCGAGAAGGAGTTCTTCGGCGAGGCGGCGCCCGCGAAGGGCATCAAGGTCGGCTGGCTGCCGCAGGAGCCCGAGCTCGATCCGTCGACGGACGTGCGCGGCAACGTCGAGAAGGCCGTCGCCGACGTGCGCCAGACGCTGACGCGCTTCGAGCAGGTCGGCGAGCTGCTCGGCTCGGCCGAGGGCGACGAGAGCGAGCGGCTGATGGAGGAGTACGGCAAGCTCCAGGAGAAGATCGACGCGACCGACGCGTGGGAGCTCGACCGCCGGCTCGACATCGCGATGGAAGCGCTCCGCCTGCCCGCGCCCGACGCCGACGTGACCCGGCTCTCCGGCGGAGAGAAGCGCCGCGTGGCGCTCTGCCGCATCCTGCTCGAGCGCCCGGATCTGCTGCTGCTCGACGAGCCGACGAACCACCTCGACGCGGAGAGCGTGGCGTGGCTCGAGCGGTTCCTGCTCGACTACCCGAGCACCGTCGTCGCCATCACGCACGATCGCTACTTCCTCGACAACGCCGCGCAGTGGATCCTCGAGCTCGACCGCGGCGAGGGCCACCCGTTCGAGGGCAACTACTCCGCGTGGCTCGACGCGAAGCAGAAGCGCCTCGCCGCCGAGGAGAAGAAGGAGCAGGCGCGGCAGAAGACGATCGCGCGCGAGCTCGAGTGGGTGAAGATGAACCCGAAGGCGCGCCAGGCGAAGTCGAAGGCGCGCATCGCCGCGTTCGAGGATCTCGTCAGCGAGCAGCAGCGCGACAAGCTGGCGGAGCTCGAGATCGCCATCCCGCCCGGGCCGCGGCTCGGCGACCTCGTCGTCGAGGCCAAGGGGATCTCGAAGGGCTACGGCGATCGTCTGCTCATCGACGATCTGTCGTTCTCGCTGCCGCCCGGCGGCATCGTCGGCGTCATCGGCGGCAACGGCGCGGGCAAGACGACGCTCTTTCGCCTGATCACCGGCGCCGAGCAGCCTGACGCGGGCACGCTGCGGCTCGGCGAGACGGTGTCGCTCGCCTACGTCGACCAGGGGCGCGACGCGCTCGATCCGAAGCGCTCGGTCTGGGAGGAGATCAGCGAGAAGGCCGAGACGATCGAGGTCGGCCGGCAGAAGATCCAGAGCCGCGCGTACGTCGCGAGCTTCGGGTTCAAGGGCACCGATCAGCAGAAGCGCATCGGCGATCTCTCCGGCGGCGAGCGCAACCGCGTCCACCTGGCGAAGACGCTGAAGAAGGGCGGGAACGTGCTGCTGCTCGACGAGCCGACGAACGATCTCGACGTCGACACGCTGCGCGCGCTCGAGGAGGCGCTCCTCTCGTTCGGCGGCTGCGTCGTGGTGATCAGCCACGACCGGTGGTTCCTCGACCGCATCGCGACGCACATCCTGGCGTTCGAGGGCGACAGCAAGGTGACGTTCTTCGCCGGCAACTACGAGGACTACGAGGCCGACCGCGCGAAGCGCCTCGGCGCCGCGGTCGACCCGCACCGGATGAAGTTCAAGAAGCTCGAGCGCTGAGGCGGCGCCCGACGGCGCCGCTGCACCGCGCCGGACGAGGGGGCTCGACTTCAGCTGATGAGCACGCGGTGCTCGCGCTGACCGGAGCGCGCGGGGTGGACCAGGATGTCCGTGGACGCGGCGTCCGCGTCCACCCCTCGAGGGCCATGAATCATGGGGAAATTCGTGAATTTTCCCCCTGGCCCGCCGCGTGCTTTCCGCCCGCTCATGCGCGGCACGCTCCACGACGCCATCGCCGATCTGCTCGGACGTCACCCGGCGATGCTCGTCGACCTCGCCGCGCGGGCCGGCGTCTGGCTGCCTCCCGCCGACCTCGCCGAGGTCGCCGACGGAGATCTCTCGCAGACCGCGCCCGTCGAGCTGCGCGCGGACCGCGTGATCGTGTTCCGCGACGAGCACCGGCGCGCGGTGGCCGCGGTGATCGC
>JADLFU010000197.1 GCA_020849655.1 Polyangiaceae bacterium
CGCGGGCCGAGCGACACCCGCGCGACGCGGGGACTTGCGGGGCGGCGAGCTCGCCGTTACCCTCCTCGAACCATGAGACACGCGCTGGGGGTGGTGGCCGCGCTCGCGGTGGGCTGCAGCGGCGGCGCGACGGCGGACGACGCTCGCGGCGACCCCACGGCCGCAGCCGGGAGCCACGCGGCGGGGAGCAGCGCCGGCGGCGCCGGGAGCACCGCAGCCGGGAGCACCGCAGCCGGGAGCACCGCAGCCGGGAGCCACGCGGGCGCGAGCGGCGCGCCGCCCTCCTGCGTCGGGTGCTTCGTGGAGGTGGCCGCAGGCGCGTTCCACACCTGCGCGCGCGCGGACGACGGTCGGGTCGCGTGCTGGGGCTCGAACAGCGCGGGGCAGATCGGCGCGGAGACCGTCCACGAAGAGACTCTCTCGCCGCGCGAGGCCTCGCCGCTCTGGGTCCCCGGGGTCGAGGGCGCCGTCTCGCTGGGGCTCGGCCGCGCGGCGAGCTGCGCCGCGCTCGCGACGGGCAAGGTCGTCTGCTGGGGGAGCGGCCGCGACCTCTCGCTCGGGAGCCCACAGGACTGCGGGCCCGATCCGACCGCCCCGTGCCGCGTGCTGTCGCCGGTGGAGGTGCCGGGCGTCGTCGAAGCGGTGCAGGTGGTGGCCGGCGACGCGCACGCCTGCGCGCGGACCGCCGGCGGGCAGGTGTGGTGCTGGGGGCGCAATGATCACGGCGAGACGGGCTTCGCGCCGGCGCCGCTCTCACCGCTGCAGGCGCCCGCGCCCGTCGCGGGCGTCGTCGCGGTCCGCCTGTTCGCGCGCGCGGGGATCACCTGCGCGCTCGGCGCGGGGGGCGACCTCACCTGCTGGGGAGATCGCGTGACGGCGTGCGCGCCGACGACGCCGACCCTGCTCGCGTCGGGCGTCGTCGACGTCGCGTTCGGCGCGGGTGATCTCTGCGTCCTCGCGGCGGGAGGCTCGGTGCGCTGTCGGGGCGCGAACCTCGGGGGCGAGCTCGGGGCCATCGTCGCGCCCTTCTCGTGCGACAAGAACGACAAGTGGACGGACGATCTCGTCGAGGTGGCGACGTCGGGCGCGGCCGTCGCCGGACTCGACGCGTCGATGTGCGTGTGGAGCGACGACGGAGCGCTGCGCTGCTTCGGGAGCTCGCTGCCGCCCGCCTCGACGTCGCTCGCCGACGTCGGCACCCTGCCGGCCGCCCGCTCGATGCAGGGAGGGGCCGGGCACCTCGTCTGGCTCGGCGCCGACGGCCGCGCGGGCGCGCTCGGATCCAACTGGTACGGTCAACTGGGGAGCGGCGAGGCGTACAGCACCGACCTCGTCATGGCGCCGGTCTGGGTCACGGTCGGCGCCCCCAGGTGATGCGCCCGGCCCCCGGACGGAGGTAGTCGCGCGCCCGCTCGTCACCTAGCAAAGAGTACTGGCATGGTCACGGAGACAGCCACCACCCCGGCGTGGAGACGCGCGGCGCGAGCCGCCTATCGTTCGATCCCGTTCAAGCGAGAGCTGCTGACGGCCCTCCGCAGGGTGTGGCAACCCCCGGAGCAGGTCTACCGCCACCTGCATTTCCAGGGTCCCTTCGACACCACGTTCGCAGGCAAGTCGTTCCAGATCTTCCACTCGGGGACGATCCTCGAGAACACCCTGTTCTGGGAGGGCGTCGGGGCGTCGTGGGAGCGCGTCAGCCTGCAGCTCTGGGCGCGCCTCGCGCCAGACGCGCGGGTGGTCCTCGACATCGGCGCGAACACGGGCGTGTACTCGACGATCGCCGCCGCGCAGGGGGCCCGCGAGGTGATCGCCTTCGAGCCCAACCCCGCGTTCTGTGACGCCATCTCGAGGTCGAACACACTCAACGGCTTCCGCATCCAGATCGAGCCCGTCGCCCTCTCCGACGCGCCGGGCACGATCGCGTTCTCCGGGTACCAGGTCGACGACGGTCCCGACGCCGCGTCGAGGCGCCCGGGGTGGACCTCCGTCCCGAGGCGCACGCTCGCGTCGTTCCTCGAGGAGCGCGCCATCTCCAGCGTCGATCTCATCAAGTGCGACGTCGAGCGGCACGAGCCCGCGGTCTTCCGCGGCATGGGGCGCCACCTCGCGGAGCAGCGCCCGTCGATCCTCGTCGAGATCCTCGACGACGAGTGCGCGGGCGCCCTGGCGGAGCTCTTCGCCCCCGCGGGCTACCGGTACTATTCCATCGACGACGCGCGCGGTTCCATCAGGCGGATCCCGAGCCTCCGGAGGTCGGATCACATGAACGTGCTCCTCTGCCGGCCCGAGGTGGGGGATCGCCTGGAGGCGGATCGCTCGCTGCCCTGGCGGTGATCCCCGGGCGCTCGGCGTGCTTGCTCAGAACGACTCCATCTCCGCGCACTCGCGCGCGGGCCCCGGGTCGACGCCGAGCACCTGGCAGAACTTCTCGTAGAACGCGACCCTGTCCTTCACTTGCGGCGGGCTCGGGTAGCCGCACTCCACGCCGCCGTTGATGATGTCGATCGTCAGGCCGAACCCCTCCACGCGCCCCGCCGCGAGATCGCTCGGGCTCGGCTGGTAGCCGCCCGTCATCACGGCGTGGGCGGACGGCTTGGGCGCCTGGGGCGTCATCCAGAACCACAGCGCCGTGCGGAACGTGATCTCCGGGCTCGACGTCACCAGATCGGGATCGCTCAGCAGATCGACGCCCAGCGCGTCGCCGCACGCGCCGTAGTTGTAGTTGTACGAGAGCTGGATGGGTCCACGGCCGTGGTAGGTCTTGCCGGGCGCACACGGATACTTCGCGTCGCCGGGCTGACAGTACCCGGTGCAGGCGCCGCCCTCGCAGCCCACCTCCTGCTTGAAGTGGAGGCCCCACGCCTGCGCGCCGCCGGGCGCGGTGGGCCAGCCGCCGGTCGTCTCGTGGCCGATGTTGGCGAGGAACGCCGCGAGCTCGCGCCGTCGCTGGTCGCCCGTCCCCTCGCTGACGAACGCCGGGAACGTCGCCGCCGCCGTCACCAGCCCCTGGTAGGTGAACAGCGTGTTTCGGTTGGGAAACAGCTGCTCGTACGCGGCCTCCGTCAACAGTGAAGCGCCCCCGCCTCCTCCAGTTCCTCCGTGCGCCGCGCCCGCCGACCCGGCGCTCCCAGCGCCCCCGGCGCTCCCAGCGCCCCCAGCGCCCCCGCCGCCTCCTTGCGCGGTCGTGGCGCCGCCTCCCTGGCCGCTCGGGTCGACCGCTGCGCTGCCAGCCTTGCCGGCCTTGGCGCCGCCTCCACCAGCGAAGGCGGGCGCCCCTCCGCTCGCGCCGCCGCCCGCCCCGCCGCCGGCGCCGACCTTGGCACCCGCCGCGCCGCCTCCGCTCGCGCTGGCGCCAGCCTTCGCGCCGCCTGCCCCGGCCACGTTGACGCCGGATCCGGCGCCGGCCGCGCTCTGGGAGTGACCACCGGCCGCGCCGCCCGCGCCGCTCCCGCCCCGCCCTCCGCCACCCGCTGCGTGGGTCGAGGTGGCGCCGGACGAGGTCGCGCCGCCGCCGCCGAAGGCGCCCATCGAGTCGGGGTTGTCAGGCTCCGCGCCGCCGGGGCCCGCCTCCGCGCAGGCGACCGACAGCGAGGCGACGAACGAGAGGAGGACCGCGCACGAGCTGAGAGAGTTGTTCATGCTGGGCGCTTCAGCAACCCGTGTGCCGGCAGACTTTGTCCATGTTTTCCGGCCGTTTGGCGAGACGACGGCTGATCCTCCCGATCAGCCGCGATCGGGTCGATCACCCCACGCGGCGGAGCGCCTTGACAGCTCGCTGGCAGAGCGTGGGCCTCGCCCCGGCGACGGGGCGCGAGGCGCTACGCCGCGAGCGCCATGCGGATCTTCTCCTCCTGACCCGCGCGGAAGAACCTCCGCAGCCACGGGGCCCGCCGCGCCCGGCACGGGCAGAGCCTCGCGCAGGCGCGCGCCGCGAGCCTGTTCGCCGTGCGGTAGCGGTGGCCGCGCTCGGAGTCCTCGGCGTGCACGTACGACACCCGCTCGTAGAGCCGGGCGTGCAGCTCGAGCGGCGCGGGCGAGGCCGCCGACAGGAGCATGAACTTGTCGATCTCCGCCTGCAGCTCGAGCTCGAGCTCGGTCGTCGGAAGCTCGGTGCGGATGCGCTCGGCGAGCACGACGAAGTGCGACACCCCCTCGACGATCTGGCAGAGGACGTCGAGCTCGACCTCGCCGCCCGAGGGCCGCAGCGCCTCCTCGGGCAGCACGACCGCGACCTCCACGTCGTCCTCACCCTCGCGGACGACGACCTCCTCTCGCGCGCCCGGCGCGGCGATCCTCACGAAGTCGTCGACCGGCGGCAGCTCGTCGAGCGCGTACAGCGACGCGAGGCTCGCCTGGATCGCGCCGGCCAGGCTCCTTGTCACTGCAGCCCGCCCTGGGGCCGCATCGGCAAGAGCCCCTCCGAGATCAGCGCGCGCTCGAGCCTCGACGAGCCCGTCCTCAGCCACCGCTCGTAGACGCGCAGGAGCGCGTCCGGCCCGGTGCCCGGCGCGGCGAAGATGCCGTCGGCGATCCTCCGCAGCGCCTCGGCCAGGCGGTCGAATTTCTCCGCGAGCTCGCCGAACAGGTCGAGCGCGCCCGGCCCGTCGCCGCGCGAGAGCAGGCCCGCGGCGGCGCCGTACGCCGTCTTGCCGACCGTCCCCACGTAGCGCGAGTCGACGCCGCGACGCTCGAGGTGGTCGTGGTAGAGGCCCGAGAGCGCCAGCGTCCCGTCGCCGACGTCGCGCAGCCGCTCGAGCCGCTCCGTCGCCGGCGCGTGCAGCGCCTCGTCGAGCAGCAGCGTCACGGGCTTGTCGAGCGCGTCGCGCGGCACGCCCTGCCCGCACCGGCCCGCGAGCATGTCGGCGAGGTACTGGCGCGCGCCGTCCGTCGCGTCGACCCGACCCTCCCTGAGCGCGTCGTCCACCGCCTCACGGAAGAACCCGGTCACGTCTCCGCTGGTCACGATCGTCATCGAAGCGCCTCCTTCGCCGACGCCGAGCGCCGCCCTGGGGGCCGATGACCGTTCATCGGGTCCGCCCCGGGGGTGCGGGGAGCCGACCCCTGACGGATGCCACGCGCGACCCTGGCTGGGCCACCTTCTCGGCCGAGCGCTCGGCCGCGGAGACTGCCAATCCAGCGGGATTCTCGCGGGATCGCGCGCGGCCCTTGACGGCGCGGAACCGCTGTCTATCTTGCGCCCCGCCTTGCTGGCACTCTCCGCGCGGGAGTGCCAGCAATCGACGTCTCGGGCCCCTCGCCGAAGCGCGCCGGGCGCCCCTCGGGGCGGCTCTCCCGCCCCTGTCCGACAACCCAACCACCGGAGCACACCCATGAAGATCCGTCCGCTGCAGGACCGCATCATCGTCAAGCGCGTCAAGGAAGAAGAGAAGACCAAGGGAGGGATCATCATCCCCGACTCGGCGAAGGAGAAGCCGATCGAGGGCGAGGTGCTCGCCGTCGGCAACGGCAAGGTCCTCGAGGACGGCAAGGTCCGCCCGCTCGACGTGAAGGTCGGCGACCGCGTGCTGTTCGGCAAGTACTCGGGCACCGAGGTGAAGATCGACGGCGAGGAGCACCTGATGCTCCGCGAGGACGACATCCTCGGCGTGATCGAGAAGTGATCCCCCGCGTCGGCCCGCGGCGAGCCCCCTCCGCGGCGCTCGCCGGGCCGGCCCCCCAACCCAAGATTTTTCAGGAGTTACAGATGGCTGCCAAAGAAATCGTCTACACCGAGACCGCCCGCAACCTGATCCTCGACGGCGTCAACGCCCTCGCGAACGCCGTGAAGGTCACGCTCGGCCCGAAGGGTCGCAACGTCGTCATCGAGAAGAGCTTCGGCTCGCCCACGGTCACCAAGGACGGCGTCACCGTCGCGAAGGAGATCGAGCTCGAGAACAAGTTCCAGAACATGGGCGCCCAGATGGTGCGCGAGGTCGCGTCGAAGACGTCCGACGTCGCCGGCGACGGCACGACGACCGCGACGGTGCTCGCGCAGGCGATCTACCGCGAGGGCAGCCGCCTCGTCGCGGCGGGCCACA
>JADLFU010000198.1 GCA_020849655.1 Polyangiaceae bacterium
CCCCGAGCCCAGGCGCGGGCGCGGGCGCGGGAGGAGGGGCTGCGGGTGCGGGAGGTGCGGCTGCCGGCGCGGGAGGTGCGGCTGCCGGCTCGGAAGGTGCGGGCGCGGGTGCGGGAGGTGCGACTGCGGGTGCGGGAGGTGCGACTGCGGGTGCGGGAGGTGCGGCTGCCGGCGCGGGAGGTGCGGCTGCCGGCGCGGGAGGTGCGGCTGGCTCGGTCGCGCAGGTCCAGCTTGGTTTCAACGCCAAGGGGACCCTCGACACCAGCCTCCAGCTCACCCTCGCCGACGCGATGTTCACGTCGATGCCAGCGGCGACGCGGGCGCGCGTTCATGTGCGGGTCACCGGAGGGACCGCCTCCCAGACGTTCGCCCCCGACGACTGGAGCGCCGAGCAAGTCAATGGTTGGGTCGGCCTCCAGAAGAAGCACGGGATAGGCTTCGTGTTCGTGGTCAACGGCAACGACACCCCCGAGAGCCAGCATGAGTTCCTCCAGCGGTGGGTGACGGCAGGCGCGCGCCTCTCGTTCCTCGAGATGATGAACGAGTACTACCTCGGCAAGTTCCGCGACCCCAAGAAGGTCGGCGACCCTGATTTCCCGGAGGTCACGAGGGTCGTGACGTTGCAGGACTACACTGACAGTATCCTGCCCACGTACATGGCCGCCTTGTCCGGGTTCGGCCTGCCCATGTTCGTCATCGGCGCGCCGAAGGGGCCGGAGTCCGACGGATGGAACACGGCCATCCGAGACTTCCTCGTGAAGACCCGCGCGGCGCAGCCCCAGCTTGGCCTGGGCGTGACGGTGCACCTGTACGACCGCGGGGCGCCCTTCGACTACGGTCAGCTCGACGCGCTCCGAGGCCTCATGCCCTCGGGCACCCCCATCGCCGTCACCGAGTGCGGGCTGCTCGACGACAGCGTGAAGACCCCGGAGGAGTCCGCGGCGCGGCACCTCGCGCACGACACCCAGGTGCTCGCGCACCTCGTCCCCGGCGACTACCTGCTCGACCAGGTGCTCTACTCCCACACGCCGCTCGTGACGACGCTGGCCCCTGGGGGCCTCACGCCGAAGGGGGCCGCTGTCGTCGGGCTGTTCGAGTCCGTCACGCCCTGATCGAGCGTCTTCAGCTCCGGGTGGGCCGCGACCTCGGGGATCTCCCGGAGCGCGGGCCTACTCCGGGAGGAGCACGAGGCCGCCGTAGGGCGCGATGACGAACGGTCCGCTCACGGGAGCGCCCTCGAGGTTGCGCCACTTTCCTGGCGGATCGACGACCCTGGGGCCCCGCGCGGCGTTGTAGAACACGGCGGGCTGGGCGGCGTCGGGGAGCGTCAGCGCGGCGGGGGTGGTGGTGCCGCTGGGATCGTAGGCGTCCCGCCACTCCACGAAGGTGAACTCGCGGTTGTCAGCGGGGTCGAGGGCGGACTTGCGGACCCCGATCACCCCGTTGGCAGAAGGGTAGAGCGTCGCGTACAGGTTGGCCTCGAAGACGCCCCAGACGACAGGGGTCTTGCACCGGACGTCATACTCCCAGGTCAGCCGCTGCGTGGGCGCGGTGGGCACGAGCCGGTTGAGCCGCACCTGGTCGTCGTAGGAAGCGATGCACTCCACGACGCCGTCCTTCACGCCGACCGACTGATCGATGTTGGCGAGCTGGTAGGAGGTGTTGCCCACGAGGAGGTTGCGCTGGACCACGTTGCCGACGGACGCCTTTGTGTGGTCCACGAAGACCCCGGTGTCGTGGCCGGTGACCACGTTGTCCTCGATGGTGATGCGACGCAGCCCCTCGTCGCCGAAATAGACGCCGAACGCGATGCGCGCGTAGGGCATCTGGCTCGGGTCCGCCTTGGGGCTCATGCTGTCCTGGTAGCTGCCGATCCCCTCCGCCACGATGTTCCGGCGGACGACCAGGCCGTCGGTCTTCGCGAACGTGATGGACGCGCCGTCGTTCAGCGTCGCGAGCGCGCGGGTGACGACGTTCTCCTCGACCAGCGCGTCGGCGGCGACCGTGATCGCCGAGTAGCCGATGTGGTCGAACACGTTGTGCCGCACGACCGCGCCCCTGGCGACGCAGCGGAGCCCCATCGCGCCCCAGCCGCTGGTCTGGTAGCCCGGCACGAGGCCGATGTCCCGCACCGCGCTGCGCAGCAGGCGACCGCCGCCTGCCTGCCCGCTGGTCGAGGCGCCGAGCATCGCGCCCTCGTCGATCATGCCGGAGATGGACGACTCGTCCACCACGACGCCGTCCATCCAGACGGTGAGGCCCTTCTCGCTGTCGCGAAGGTCGACCCGGCGGAGGGTGACCGTGCCCCTGGAGGGTGACCACAGCGCCGCGGCCGTCTCCGCCGCGTGCTCCACCCTGATCCCGTCGATGACCACCCTGCCCGCCGCGTCGCCTCCGTTGTTGATCTCGAGGACCTTCGGGCGAAGCACGGCCTCTACGACGTGGGCGTTGGGGTCCGCGCCGTTCGGCGGGAAGTAGGAGAGCGTGGACGAGGCCGCGTCGTACGTCCACTCGCCCGGCGCGTCGAGGTACTCAGGCCTCCCGTCGAGGTAGTAGGCGACCGAGCCGCCCTTGATGTGCGGCTGCAGCGCGCCCGCCGCGGGGTCGATCGTCACTGAACCCGGCGCCGACGCCTGGATCTTGGTGGTCTCGAACGCCCAGTTTCGCGTGCGGATGCGCAGCGTCGCGCCGACGTGGGCGCCCGGGCCCTGGGAGAGATCGGGCGTGGAGAGGGTCACGGCGTCCCCCGAGGGCGCCGTCCAGAAGTACCCCTTGTTGGGTGTGCGGGCGGGAGGCTGCCACTGGCGGTCGAAGTACAGGTGCTTGGGCGCCTGAGGCACCTTCACGCTCCACGTGCCGCCCGGCTTCTGCTTCCAGCCCGTGAGGCGGTCGCTGCCGGAGAGGACGGGCGCGGCGACTGCGTCGCCGTAGGCCCCGATGACCCCAGGGAGGGGGCTCGCGGGGAGGGTGCCGACGGAGAGGCTCTGGCGGAAGACGGCGCCGCGCTCGAGCAGCACGACGTCGCCGGGCTTCACCTTCGGACCGGCGGCGGCCCCGGGTGACCGCCACGCGCTCTCTGGGGTCTTCCCGTCGGCGGCGTCGTCGCCGCCCTCGCGCACATGAAAGATGTTGTTCGCCGTGTAGACGAACACGGCCGTGGTGTCGCTCGCGCCCGAGGGATCGGAGACGGCGTACGAGAAGGAGTCCTCGCCGACATGGCCGGCGTCGGGCGTGTACACGAGCGCGTCGCCGCTCTGGCTCAGCCCTCCGTGCGCGGGCGGCGCGGAGACAGTGAGGGTGAGCGCGTCGCTGTCGGGGTCGGTGTCGTTGGCGAGCAGCTTCGCCCTGGACAGCGAGAGCGGCTGATTCTTCAGTGTGTAGTGGGTCTCCCCCCGCGCGGTGGGCGGATCGTTCGCCGCCACGGGCTTCGCGCCGCCGCCGCCCGAGCCGGCCGCGCCCCCCTGGGAGGATCCTGCCGAGGCGCCCCCGCTCGCGCCGCCCGCGCCTCCTGGGAGCGATCCCCCCGCGCTGCCGGCGCTGCCTCCTTGCGGGCCGCCCGCGCCCCCGGCCCCAGCCGGCGACGTGCCCCCTGCCCCGGCCGACGCCCCACCGCCCGCGCCTCCTCCCGCCCGCCCGCCGGTAGCAGAGGAGCCTCCGGCGGCGGAGGAGCCTCCGGCGGCGGTGTGAGCCCTGGGGGCCTCATCCGACGAGCCGCACGCCCAGCTCGTCGTCGCGAGGGCGAGCGTCATCAGTTGCATCACGGAGCGTGGGGTCATCGCGGCGCCTCTCGTGGGTCCGGTCGTGTGCAGAGCAGGCTACGCGCGCCGGCCCCCGCTGCAAGCCGCACTCACCCCCGCGCCGCCCGCAACGCCGCCACGTGGCGCGCCGTGACGCCAGGCACCTCGAGCAGCGCCTCGTCGGTCGCCAGGAACACCTTCGACGCGCCGCCGAACGCCGCGAGCAGCGCGCGCCGCGTGACCGGCCCGATCCCCTTGACGCCGTCGAGCTCGGAGCGGAGGCGCCGCTTCTTGCCGAGCCGCTCGCGCGACGCGTTCGAGAACCTGTGGGCCTCGTCTCTCGCGCGCGCGAGGAAGAACAGGGCCGCGCTCTCCTTCCGGAGCGGCACGCCGTTCTTCTGGCCCGGCAGGTACACGCGGTCGACCATCGTCTCGCCCGTCGCCGTCTCGCGCTCCTTCGCGAGGCCCACGATCGCGAGGTCGTGCAGGCCGAGGTCCCGCGCCGCCGCGAGCGCGACGCCGAGCTGTCCACGCCCGCCGTCGACGACGAAGAGATCCGGCAGCGTCCACCGGTCGTCGGCCTCGCCCTCCCTCGCCGCGCCGCGCGCGAACCTGCGCGAGAGGACCTCGCGCATCGCCGCGTAGTCGTCGCCCCCGCCCGCGGTGGTGACGTGGAACACCTTGTAGCGCCGCTTGTCGGGGCGCCCGTCGCGGAGCGCCACCACCGCGCCGACGGTGTCCTCGCCGCCGAGGTGCGAGATGTCGACGCACTCGATGCGGCGCGGGAGCGTGGGGAGGCGCAGGCGCTCTTGCACGTCGCGCAGGCGCGCCTCGACGTCGTCGCGCTCGCGCTGCTTCTCGCGGAACGCGTGGGCGGCGTTCTCGGTCGCGAGCGCGACGAGGTGCGCCTTGCGGCCCCGCTGCGGGCACGCGACGACGACGCGCTTGCCGCGCCGCTCGGAGAGCCACTCCGCGACGCCGTCGGCGCCCTCCGGCAGCGCGGGCACGAGCACCTCGTCGGGGAGCGCGCCGCGCGAGCCCGCGCCGCCCTCGGAGTAGTAGTCGCGCAGGAGCGCCGCGATGACCTCGTCGTCCTCGAGCTCGACCTTCTTCCACGAGAACCTCGCGGTGTCGGCGACGCGCCCGCCGCGCACGTACATCATCGCGAGCTCGACGAGCTCGCCCTCGCGGTAGAGGCCGACGACGTCCTGATCCACGCCGGGATCGCCGACCAGCCGCTGCGCCTCGCGCACGGCCGTGACCGCCGCGAGCTGGTCGCGGTAGACGCCCGCCAGCTCGAAGTTCAGCGCGCGCGACGCGTCGCGCATCTGCCGCTCGAGCTCGCCCGACAGCTCGTCGTGCCGCCCGTCGAGGAACAGCGCCACCGCCTTCACCTGCGCCCTGTACGCGTCGCGATCGATCTCGAGCACGCACGGCGCCGGGCAGCGCTTGATCTGGTGCTGCAAGCACGGCCGCCGCCGCGAGGCGAAGTCCGCGTCGGAGCACGTGCGGAGCTGGAAATGCTTGTTGATCAGGTGCAGCGTGCGGCGCGCGCTCGTCGCCGACGGGTAGGGCCCGAACGTGCGCGCGCGGTCGTCAGGGGCGGGCCTCCGCACGACCTCGAGCCGCGGGAACTCCGCCGCCGCGTCGAGCCGCAGCGACAGGAACTCCTTGCCGTCGCGCAGCTTCACGTTGAACCGCGGCTGGTGCTCCTTGATGAGCGCGTTCTCGAGGATCGCGGCCTCCTTCTCGGAGCCGACGACCACCGTCTCGAGGTCGCCGAGCACGCGCCGGAGGAGCGGCACGAAGTAGCGCTGATCGCTCGAGCCCTCCTGGAAATAGCTGCGCACGCGCGCGCGGAGGTTCTTCGCCTTGCCGATGTAGACGATCGCGCCCTCGCGATCCTTGAACAGGTAGCAGCCGGGGTGCGACGGCAGCTCGGCGAGCTTCGCCTCGACGGCCTCGGGGAGCATCAGGGCTTGTGGTGCGACAGCAAGAACTCGACGACGCGCGTGACGCCGGCCTGCGACAGCGCGGGCACGTGGCTGCCCTTCTGGATGGCCCACAGCTCCGCCGCCGCGCCCGGCTTGCACCCGTCGTAGCGGCTCACGGTCGTCTCGTCGCCCGCGAGATCCCGGTCGAGATCGAGCGGCGCGCCCTGTGTCGGGCCCGAGGTGCAGCCGCCGAACGCCGCCCACTTCGTGACCGTCGCCTCGGCGGACGGCGCGGAGATCCCGCCCGCCAGCGCCTCGCCGTCGAACGGCACCGTGTCGTCGGCCGTCCCGTGGATCTGCAGCACCGCGATCGGCCCCGGCGAGCCGCACCGCGCGTCGTCGGCGTAGGCCATCCCGGCGAGGCTCGCGATGGCCGAGAACTTGCCGCTCTTCTCGCACGCCAGCCGGTGCGACATGAACCCGCCGTTGGAGTGGCCGAGGAGCATCACGCGCGACGCGTCGACGGTGAACCGCGCCGCGATCTCGTCCACGAGGCCGCTGATGTACCCGACGTCGTCGACGTTCGTTTTATTGAAATCGCAGCAGGCGTCGGTCGCGTTCCAGAAGCGCTTCTTCTGGGCGTCGATCGTGCCGTCGGGGTGCACGAGCAACAGGCCCTTCGCGTCGGCGATGGGGCGCAGCCCGAGGTAGATCTCCTCGGCGAGGCCGCTCGCGCCGTAGCCGTGGAGCATGACGAGGAGCGGGGTCGGCGTGCCCTCGACGTAGCTGCCGGGCACGTACACCTTCGCGGGGCGCGGGCCGCCGACCGGGACGGGATCGTAGTCGCCGTCGACGATCGCGGGCGCGCCCGCGCTCCCCGCCGCGCCCGCGCTCCCCGCCGCGCCCGCGCCGCCCGGTGGGGAGGCCGAGGGCTCCGACGACGAGCCGCAGGCCGCGAGCGTGAGGCAGAGGGTGAGCGCGAACGGTGACTTCATCGCTCGACCCATAGCCGAACGCGCGTCGTCCACAAGCGGGCCCGGCGGCCCGTGGTACGTTGGCGCGCGATGCGCACCGCCGCTCTCCTCCTCGTCGCCACCGCCGCCGCGCTCCCCCTCGTCGTCAGCGCCTGCAAGAAGGGCGACGACTCTCCGCCCCCGCCGCCGACGGCCGTCGGCGCCCCGCCGGCGACGCCCACCGCGACCGCCACCGCGACGACGCCCGGCGCCGCGACGCCCGACCCTGGCGCGGGCGGCGCGGGCGGCGCGGTCGCCGTCGGCGGCCCCCGCCCCGCGTACTCGCTCGCCTTGCCGCCGGGGTACGCGAGCATGATGCCGAGCGCGCTGCCCGTCGGCAGCGGCGGTCAGACGGTGCCCGTGCCGTCGGGGTTCAAGGTGCCCGCGGGCATCCAGATGCCGCCCGGCGTGCAGCTGCCGCCTGGCATGCAGCTGCCCAAGTAGCGCGAGATCCGCGTCAGGGCTTCTTTCGCCGCTTCTTCGGCTCGTCGCGCTTCTTGTCGTCGGCGTCGCGCTTGTCGTGCTTCCTGTCGTCGTCGCGCTTCTTGTCGTCGGCGTCGCGCTTGTCGCGCTTCTTGTCGTCGTCGCGCTCGTCGCCGCCGCGCCGCTTCGCGTCCCAGACGGGCATGCCGAGCTTCTCCATCCAGCCCGCGCTGCCGCTCCGGCCCGGCTCTCGTGACTCCGTCAGGTCTCGCTCGGTGCCCGCGCCGGGCGTCATGCCCTGGGTCATCGTGAGCAGCTCGTCCGCCGTGTACTCGAGGTGCGCGTCGTCGGCGGGCACGGGCGTGTCCTTGTCTTGCCCCGTGCCGACCCGGATGATCTGCGTCGTCGGCGGGTAGGTGTCGGCCCACCGCTCGCGCGTGCCGAAGATGCCCTCCCGCACGATGCGGTAGCGGTGCAGCTTGAACCCGGGGATCCCGCGCTGCGCGAGCACCTTCACGCCGTCGGGGAGCTTCGGATCGGGCTTCTCCTGCTCCTGGAAGGGGATGATCTCGTCGATCTTGCGGATGAACGTCACCGCGCGCTTGCGCTTCGGGCCGAGCACCTCCGCGCGCACGACGCCGTCCTTGACCGTCTCGTGCAGGACGACGGGGTACGGGAGGTTGTTCTTGAACCGGAAGTTGATCGTCGGGTACGCGACCGCGGCGTCGAGGCCCATCTTGATGTACCCGCTCGGCCGCGTGTGGGGCGTGCGGTTGACCACCTCGAGCCCCGCGAAGAACACCGCGCCGTGCAGCGTCCCGGTGATCTGGCACGTGCCGCCGCCGATGCCGTCGACCAGCTCGCCCTGCGCGATGACCGGCGCGACCTTGTAGCCCGCCGCCTCGTTGCGCGGGCCGACGACCTTGTTGAAGTCGAACGTCGCGCCCGGCACGAGGATGTGGCCGTCGAGCTTCGACGCGGCGATGCGCAGGTTGTACGTCCGCGCCTCGTGCTTCTTGTCGGCGCTGTAGCGCGTCTCGAACCACCCGAGCACCTCGTCGAACGTGACGTTGCCGAGATCCTTCGCGTGGACGGCCGGCGCGATCGCCTCGCCCGCCGCCTCGACCTCCGCGCGCCCCTTGAACAGCGCCTCGTCGAGCAGCGCCATCGTCGCGTAGACGTCGAGGCGGTACCCGAGCGTCTCGGGGACGAGCTTGCGCGACGCGAGATCGAGGCGCGCGTCGGAGGGCGCGCGATCGAGCTCCTCCTTCAGCGCGAGCAGCGCGACCTCGGCGCGCGCGGCGTCGAGCCTCACCGCGATCGGCAGCGCGAGCGTGGCCGTCGGGCTACGCGCCGCGTGCGCGCGGCGCATCGGGCTCGTCGGGTCCCGCGCCGCGAGCATCAGCTGGGAGAGGTAAGCCTTGTCGATCTCCGCGCCGAGCGCCGCGCGCGACACCTCCCGGCGCTCCCCGCCCGGCAGCTTCAGCGTCAGCGAGCCAGCGGCGTACTTGCGCACGATCTCGAGCGCGTGGTCGATGACCTTGTCGCCCGCGAGCTCGACGCGCTCTCCGGCCAGCGTGACCGTGGGCGGCGCGGTCTTCGCGTCGGGCGGCTTCGGCGTGGCCGGGAGCACGAGCACGCCGATGGCGACGCCGGCGGCCGCCAGCACCCCGGCGATCAGCATCGTGCGCTTCGGCGGCATGGACGCCGGGGTGTACGACGTCGGGCGCGTCGACGCCAATCCGCTCGTTGACGCGGGCGCGTGTGCCGGTGAGAGTCGGCCCGTCCGTTGGCGTCCCTCGTCATCCAGCTCGGTACGTACGTCGCGTGGTCCGGGGGGGCGCTTTTCTTCGTGTGGCTCGAGCTCGACCGCCGGCGGCCCGGCGACGGCGAGTGGGGCAAGGCCGAGTGGTCGCTCGCGGCGCTGCTCGGCGGAGGACTCTGCCTGCCGATGCTCTTCTCGCGCGACCACGGCCACGGCCTCTCGCGCGGCCTGCAGCTCGCGTTCGCGGTGCTCGTGTTCGCGCTGACGGTGCGGCTCTGGCTCTCCGCGGCGTTCGGGGTCGCGGCGCTGTGACGCGCGCCGCGCTGGTCGCGGCGGCCACGCTGGCGCTGGCCGGGTGCGCGCGCCGGGCGAGCCCTCCGCCGCCCGCGTCGAGCGCCGCGCCCGTCACGCAGTCCTCGAGCGCGCCGGCTGCATCCCACGCCGGGCCCGCGCCCGCGGCCGTGGCGTCGAGCGAGTTCGGACCGTGGGTGCGGTGCTACGCCGGGTTCCGACCCGAGAGCACGCCGCTGCGCGACGTGACCAGGCTCGCGATGCTCTGCGGGCCGCAGAACGGCATGCGCCAGCTCGGCGCGACGGTCGAAGGCGAGGTGAGCGACGCGGGCCCGCCCGTCGATGAGGCCGTCTCGCTCACGAAGGGGCAGTGCGTGCGCGCGTTCGCCGTCGCGGAGGCGAGCGTGGCCGACCTCGATCTCTCGCTCGTGTCTCCCTCGGGCGCGACGCTCGCCGCCGACAGGATCGACGATCGCTGGCCCATCCTGCTGCCCGACCGCGCGGCGTGCGTGGACGCCGACGGCAGCTACACGGTGCGCGTGCGGGCGAAGCGGGGGCGCGGCCGGTTCGCGCGGTCGATCTGGCTCTTGCCGTGACCGGCGCCGCAGGGGGGTGACCTCGCGCGCGGACGCGGGCACAATCGCCGGATGACGGAGGCTGAGGGCGCGGCGCACCTGAAGGCGATCTTCGAGGCCGAGGGCTACCGGATCGCCGAGCGGTTCGCGCTCGACGAGGACGGCGTCTTCGTCGAGCTCGACGGCTGGGACGCGACCGCGCGGGTCGGGTACGAGTACATCACGAGCGAGGCGGGCGACCGGCTCGAGTTCACGCCCGGCGCGATCGCGGCGCTCGAGGCGCGGATGGCGCGGCGCGAGCTCTTCGTCTTCCTCGTCGACGAGCACGACGTCGACGGGGAGGCGGCGCTCTCGTCCGCGGCGCGAGAGTTCCTGGCGAGGGTCGCGTCCCTCCGGGCGACGGCGTGAGCGGGATGGTCTCGTCGGCCCAGGTCGTCGGGGCGGCCCGCCAGGCGCGCGCCACCGTCGAGGAGGATCTCGCGCGGGTCGACAGCTTCCACCACTGGCACCAGAAGCAGCGCGCCGACGTCGACGCCGAGCTCGCGGAGGCGTCGCGCGATCTAGGCCAGGCGCTCCTGCCGTCGTTCCACGAGAAGGCGATCGAGCGGGCCGTGTCGCTCACCGGCTACTCCCCGCTCGCGCACGAGCGCCTCGGCGATCGCGTCGCCGCCGAGGAGGCGCAGCTCGCGGGGCAGATCGCCGCGATCGAGGCCGACCGTCGCTACTGGGACGCCGAGCGCGACAAGAGCCTGCGCGGCGTCACGCCGGCCGTGCACACGGCCCGCCTCGCGCAGCAGAAGCGACAGTTCGACGAGTTCGTGCTCCTGGCCGAGCACCCGCGGCTCCAGCGCCTCCGCGATCTCGGGTACGGCACGCCCGCGTACGACGTCGGCTGGTGGAGGATCAGCCACCACCAGGACAAGAGCGCGGTGGACGAAATCCTCCGGCGATTCCCCGGGTTCAACGGTGATTTTGGCCGCTTCCTCGCGGAGTACGGGCGGTGCCGCGCGGCGTGCGAGGGGCTCGCGCGGGATCTCGCGGCGGCGCAGGCCGTCGAGCGGCTGCTCGGCGAGCACGAGCGCCTCGTCGAGGCGCGGCGCACGACGAAGGACCGCTGGCTCGCGTGGGCGCGCGAACGGATCGTCTCCCACGTGCTCGGCACCGAGGCGAGCGCGATGTCGAGGTGGCTCGAGCGAGAGCCCCCGACGCGGCTGATCTTCCTCCGCGCGAGCGGCCTCCGCGCGAAGGTCGGCTACCTCGACGGGCTGTTCCAGGCGCACGTCGGCAAGATGTCGGTCGAGCTGCGCGAGCGGCGGGCGAAGCTCCAGAAGCTCGAGGCCGCGTACTCACGGCGCCCGCGGACGATGCCCGCCGAGCAGTTCGCGAAGGTGTTCGTCGACAAGCGGCCGAAGTACCACGCGAGGTTCCAGAAGTACGCGAAGGGCTACCATCGCGTCCACTCGTTCCAGCGGTTCCACGTCGCTCGCGGCGTCGAGGAATTGCTCTGGTGGGACGTGATGACCGACGGCCGGCTCGACGGGAGCTTCTTGCCCGACGTCGGCGCTTTTCACGACACGCACCCCGACTACGAGTACGAGCGCCCCGATCGCTCGTTCTTCCGCGAGCCGCGCGACGCCGAGCTCGATCTGTCCGCGTACGACGAGCCCGCGGCGCCGTCCGACGAGGCCCTCGCGGCGGCCGAGAGCGCGGGCGGCGACCACGAGGTGTTCCAGAGCGACGCGTCGTGAGGAGGCTGTCCGCGGTGTTCTACGCCGTCAACGGCGTCGGCGCGGGCCACGTGACGCGCCTGCTCGCCGTCGCGCGGTGGATGCGCCGCTACGCGGCCCTGCTCGGCGTGCAGCTCGACGCGGTGTTCCTGACGACGAGCGAGGCCGACAGGCTCGCGTTCGACGCCGGGTTCCCGAGCTTCAAGCTGCCGTCGAAGACGCTGGTGAAGGCGTGCGGGATGGATCCGCTCGCGTACCGCGCGCTCGCGAAGCAGTGGGTGTGGCACACGCTCGCGCTCCTGCGCCCGGAGATCTTCGTCGTCGACACGTTCCCGCGCGGATCGTTCGGCGAGCTCGGGCCCGCGCTCGATCTCGTGACGAGCAAGGCGTTCGTCTACCGCGCGACGCAGCGGGAGGTCGCCGCGCAGCCTGATTTCCAGGCGACCTTGCCGCTGTACGACCTCATCGTCGTCCCGCGGGAGCCGGGCGACGCGCCGCTCGTGCCGGAGGGCGCGCGGGACCGCGTGCTCGAGGTCGGTCCGATCGTGTCGGTCGAGCGGTTCGAGCTCACGCCGCGCGACCTCGCGCGCGACGCGCTCGGGCTCCCGCGTGACGGCAGGGCCGCGCTCGTGACGGCGGGCGGCGGCAGCGACCGGTCTGTCGATCTCGCCGCCGTCGCCCGCGAGCTGGTCGCCCGCGGTCACCACGTCGTCATCGGCGCGGGCCCGCTGCACCGAGGGCCCGCGGTGGTCGCGCCGGGGGTCGTGTTCTCGCGCGAGCCGGGTCTGGGCGCGCACCTGCTCGCGTTCGACGGCGCGCTCGCGGCGGCCGGATACAACACCTTCCACGAGCTCGCGCTCGCGGGCGTGCCGGCGGTGCTCGTGCCGCAGCCGCGCCTCGCGGACGACCAGGCGGCGCGCGCGCGAAGCGGCCCGCCTGGGCTGTTCGTCGTCGCCCCCGACGGCGCGACGCCCGCGGAGCTCGCGGGCCTCGTCGCGGCCCTGCCCTCGCCGCGCCCCACGGCGACGCGGAGCCACGCGCGGGACGTCGCGGCGGAGCTCCTGCGGCTGGCGCTCTCGCCCGCCGAGGTCGATCGCGCGGCGGCGACGCTCGACGACGAGGCGCTCGCGGCGCGGCCGGCCGGCGACGAGCGCGACTGGATCTCGCTGCTCGCCCAGGTGGCGCGCGGTCGCGCGCTCGATCCCTCGATCGTGGCCCGCGCGGCCGGGCTCGCGGGCGCGTCGCTCGCGGACACCGCGGCGCTCGCGAAGGCGCTCCTGTGGAGGCGCGGCGGAGGCCCGCGCGAGCGCCTGTCGTGGCTCGAGGCCTCGTTGCCCCACGCGCGCGCGCTCGGCTGCGTCGACGACGTGGTGCGGCTCATCCATCGGGTCGCGGGTCAGCGCGGCGCGGCCGCCGTGCCCGCGGCGCTGGCGGAGTGGGCGGCGCGAGGGGCGTCGGCGCGCGAGGCGCTGGCCGAGTGAAGGGCGCCAGGCTCGGCGGCGCGCCGGCCGCCGCCACGGGGTACTCGGTGAAGCACGACTTCTGGAGCGCGGACAACCTGTTCGTCGTGAACGGCGACCGGATGATGAAGGGTGTGGTGTGGGCGACGGTCACCGTGGAGGTGACGATCTTCACGCTCGGGGTGGGCAGCGCATGGCTGGCGGCGGGGACGGGCGGGACGCTCGCGGGGGGCGGCGCGGCGACGGCCGGCGCTTGCTGACGGCATCGCTTGTGAGCTGGGGGTCTTTTCGTCAGGGCTCGGAGTCGATCCCGAGATCGTCGCCCTCGGTGCCAGGGTCGTTCTGATTGGGCATGATGACCGCATGACCTGGGTAGACGTGACGGAGCGCCGCGTATCTCAGTCGCACAGGCTGAATGGGGTCTTCTATCGATTTGTGACGCTACCGGGAGAATGCAGTGACGTGGTTGCTCTCCATGAGCTCGGCCTCGTGCGCGTTGACGCCTCGGGTCGAACCGTCTGGACTGTCGACACTGATATTGTCGAGGACGTCCGTTGGTGTGAAGATGGTCTGCTCATCCTTAGACTCATGGGTCGCGAGCGTGCTTTGGAGGTGGATTCCGCAACCGGTTTGGTGACAGA
>JADLFU010000199.1 GCA_020849655.1 Polyangiaceae bacterium
GCAGCGCGCAAGTGGGAGCGGGGTCGGTCATCGTCGCTTTCCGAGGCGCGTCACCACGCGCTCTGGGCTGGCAAAGGCGCCTCGTGCCCTTCGGGGAACACGTCGCGCAGCCGCTCGATCGCACGTGCTCGCTGGCGCTTCGTGCGCTGGTAGACGGCGTCGAGCGCGTCGCCGGTGACGCCGGGGTTCGCGGCCACGACGACATCGCGGAGCGACTCGCCGCGCAGGTACGTCCGCTCGACGAGGTCGAGCCGATCGGCCGGCACGGTGTCGCCGGCGCGGGCTCGAAGGAGCGCGACCATCTCCTCGAGCTCGCGCGCCTCCGTCTCCGGATCGCGCTCGCTCGGCACCAGCTCGCCGAGCGGGACGATCTCGTCCTCGTCGCCGAGCTCGCCGGTGACCTCGGCGCGCCGATGCTCGAGCTTCAGCAGCTTGAACACCGCCCGCTGGGTGTCCTGCCGGAGGTAGAGCGCCGTGTGCCCGGGCCGCCGCACGCAGAGCGGGTAGCCCTGCGCCGCCTCGAGGAACGCCTCGATCACGAGCAGGTCGAGCTCGTCGCGATCGACGGCGCTCGAGAGCAGCCGTCCGCGCAGGCGCGTCAGCATCGGCGCGTAGGCGAGCAGCAGCGCCGCGGACCACAGCTCGGACGGCGTCCGCTGTTGCTCGGCGAGGAGCGCGCGCGTCAGCGCGTCGCGCTCGGGGTACGTGGCCTCGCTCGCGTCCGCGAGGACGGCGAGGACCGCGAGTATCGACGCGTGGGCCGCGAGCGCGGGCTCGCGCGTCCTGGCGTCGTCGAAGGTCAGACCGTGGCTCTTGGCGAGCACGGTTTCACGCAGCTGGATCTTGATGAAGCGCAGTCCCAGCGGGTCCGCCGGGGGCGGGCCGGGAGCGCGCGGGCGACGTCGGGCGTCGTCTCCGCGCGCGACCCGGGCCTCGGGGGCCTCTGGTCGCGCCGTTCAGGTGGTGGTTCGTGCCCGAGCGCCCGAGGCGCTCAGGCGGCCCTCCCGCTCGCGGCGTCCGCCGGAGCGCAGGTGATCTCGTTCAGCTCGGAGCACCGCCGGCAGATCGCCGTCACGGGGCCGGTGACCACGTACTGCGCGGTCTTGTACTTCAGGTGCAGCTTCCCCTGGCGCTCGACGCCCAAGAGCGTGCCGCAGGAGCGGCAGCGCCATTCGTGTTCGCTTCGGTCGATCATGTCGGTCTCCTCGTCGCGGCCCGCCGGGGCCGTCGACCAGGACCAGTCTCCGGATCGGGAGGGACGAGGGAGGGCGAAGCGAGGGCGGAGGGAAGGATCGAAAGCTGTAGTAGAATCAATGGCGTACGGCGTGTTGCCTTGGCAACACGGCTGGCAACGGGCAGTAGGTTGCGCCGTTGCCTACCGCGCATCAGCTTGTCGGGCGTGCACCAGCCCCCAAACGCTCAGGCCGTCGGTCACCGAATCGAGTCGCTGCTCGCCGGCCTTGGCCAGACGGCAGCGTGGCTCGCCGAGCGGGCCGGCGTCGAGCGCTCAACGGTCACCCGAATCGTGAGGGGCGAACGCCACCCCACACCGGAGACGATAGCTCTCCTTGCGCCTGTCTTGGGGGTGACCGTCGAGCAACTCGTTGCAGAAACGGACGCTGCAGATCGAGTCGACGCGGCGAAGCAGCTCGTGTCGAAGGCGCACTACGACGAGGCCGTCCGGCAAGTGATCGAGTACGAGCGTCGCGCTTCGGACCTTGGCGTGCGTGTTCGGGACCTCCAGGCGGACCTGAACCAAGAGCAGTCGCGCCGTCGAGACGCTGTACGTGTTGCCGAGGAACGCGACCGGGATGCGCGGGCGGCAGAGCGGCGGGCAGCATCGTGCGAGCACGACGCGCAGCGGTACCGCGATGCGCTGGAACGCGCCGTGAGCGACGTCGCGCGTCTGCAGACCAAGGTGCAGCAACTCAGCGCGGCAGTCGACGATGGACGCCGCCACGGACGGGTGGCCGCCACGTTGGCGGGCGTCGCCGCTGTCGCGTCCGTCGCCAGCTACCTCGCCACCGACTCCACTACGCCCAAGAGCCCACGCACTCGTTCTCCTTCAGCGAAACGAAAGACGCCACGCCATGCCTAAGTACTCTGCGCCTACCCACCCCGAACTCGCCGCGCTCGTCTTCAGCCGTACGCCGGGGAACTACATCGTCCACTTCGCCGACGGGTCCGCGTACGCGGGGCGGCAGGCCCGCAGCACCAACCGCATCCGCGCCGCACAGAATCGGTGGGACGATGCGGTCGCGGTGCAGTTCATGACCGACCACTCCGACGACGAGTGCGTCCGCGCGGATCGAGAAGATGCCACGATCGAAGGCCTGCTGAACGACGGCGTCTCCCTCCGGAACAGTATCAACGCGGCGACTCCGCGGTCGTGCCGGCCGCGCCGTTCGCGTTGACGACTCCCGGGGAGAACGATGGTGACAGGACCGCGTAGCGCACGCCGCCTGCCGGATTGAACTGCCACCGCTTCCCCTCCGGCGTGTCGGCGCGCAGCGTGTGAAACGCCCGCCACTCGTAGCGCCCGAGCTGCACGTCGACCTTCCGGCGCCCTCGCTCGACGACCTTGGCGACGGCGTTCACCGCGACGGTCGCGAAGTCGCCCTCGCGCAGCGCGCGCCGGGTCCGCACGAGCTCGACCAGCGCCGCCGCCTCGTGCACGGTGAGCGTCTCGCCCCGGAGCTTGCCCGTGGCGTCGCGGCTGGACGCGGGGTGGCCGCCGCCGGCCGCGGTGACGGTCGTGTCGATGAACAGGTCGAGCTTCGGCGCGCCGGCCACGAGCGCCTCGTACTCGACGCGCGTCAGCGCTCGCTCGCCGTCGTTGTCGACGACGACGCACACCGCGGGCGGTTTGGCCCCGTACGTCGCGCGCGCCGAGTCGCGGACCATCAGCAGCCGCTCCGGCAGCGAGCCGGCGAGGCCGCCGTCGGCCGCGTGCAGCGCCTCGCCGAGCGGCACCAGCACGACGGCGCCGCCACGGAACCGCTCGCGGACGGCAGGCGGCAGCGACGCGAGCGTCGGCACCAGCACGACGGCGTCGCCCAGCGCCCCGAGCCATGCCTCGATCCCCGGCCAGTGCGGCGCCAAGGCGAGGTACACGGCGCGACCGTCGCGCTCGCCGATGCGCCGAGCGCCCGGGAAGCCGGCGTCCTCGGTGTCGGCGGCGCCGCCGGCGTGCAGGGCTCGCCGGAGCTGACGGGTGAGCCCATCGACGGACGCGGCGAGGACCTCGCGGTCGTCGGTCCGGAGCAAGACCTCCAGGCACGAGCCGTCGTCGCGCCCGCACACCGCGACGAAGGGGTGCTCGCGGCACCCGCGGTTCTCGACGACACGGCGGGGGCAGCCATCGCCCCACGGGCCTCCGCAGGGGTACCAGTCGGCGTGCGCGCGCGCGACGAGCACGCCGGTGCGCACGAGCGCGGTCGTCGCGGGCTCGCCCAGGCGCCCGATCCAGTCGCGCCGGTGGAACGTCGGCGCCTTCGCCTGGTCGAGCAGACGGAAGAAGCCGTCGAGCGCGGCGGACATCGCTACCGCGCCTCCGCGGCTGCGGCCTGGGCCGGCAGACGCATGAAGCGGCTCTCGAGCAGGTACTCGTGGACGATGTCGACGCCGAAGCGGCGATCGAACGCGAGGTGGTTCGGCACGTCGACGTCGACGCGCACCGCGCGCGGCCGCCCGCTCAGGACGAGGGCGAGCTGGAACTGGCGGATCTCGCCGTGCCGCAGGATCAGCCGCCCGAGCGGAGACGCCAGCGCGCCGCCCAGGTCGTGGCCCTTCCACGAGATCACGCCGAGCGATGCATCGGGCGACGCGACGGTCAGCGCGCGAAGCACGACGCCCTGCAGACCCGGCACGCCGTGCGGGCTGAGCGCGCTCGCGCCCTCCTCGACGAGGGGCTCGCCTGTGTAGATCGGCTCAGCGACGAAGTGATCGTCGCTGCCCCAGAACACGCGGCCGATGACGCGGCGGTAGAAGTCCTGCTCGCTCGAGAACTGCGCGGTCACGCCCAGGCGCCGGGTCCTCCGATCGA
>JADLFU010000200.1 GCA_020849655.1 Polyangiaceae bacterium
AAGGCCGGGAGGAAGGCCGGGAGGAAGGCCGGGAGGAAGGCCGGGAGGAAGGCCGGGAGGAAGGCCGGGAGGAAGGCCGGGAGGAAGGCCGTGAAGTCGGGCGCGAGGAGGGGCTCGCGCGCTCGGTGCTGCTGATCCTCGAGGCACGAGGCCTCCTCGTCTCGGCCACCACACGACGTCGCGTGCTCGCCGTGCGCGAGGCCGCGGCGCTCGACGAGCTGGTGCGTCGCGCGGCGGTCGTCGCCCGCGCGTCCGCGCTCTTCCCCACGGCGCGCTCGCGCTGATCTGAGCGCGGGGTCGGCAGGTCTGACCCTCCGTGGTCGGGCGCTCGCGCACCCTCGGCCGATGGTGGTCTGACGGCGCGGCGCTTCTCGTGAGCACGAAAAATTCTTTTGGCCGAGCGCGTGCCCCAGAGACTTCCCCAAGCGCGGACAATCGGGGTAAAAGTCCCGCGCCGCAGAGTTCGTCTCTCGGGAGGACCCCCACGTGAAACCCCGCGCCACGCGTTCGCTTCTCTCCACCGTCATGCTCGCTTCCCTCGCGCTCTCGGGCGTGGCGCTCGCGGGCCCGAAAGACTCCGCCGCCCAGAAGCTCGACAAGCAGGCGATGGACGACGACTACCTCAACGTCCGCTTCGACAAGGCGCAGGAGAAGCTCGAGAAGGCGATCAAGGAGTGCGGAGACAGCGGCTGCGACACGAAGCTGAAGGCGCAGCTGCACATGCACCTCGGCATCATCCTCGTGAACGCGGGCAAGAAGGACGACGCGACGAAGGCCTTCGCCGCCGGCCTGAAGGTCGACCCGAACGCGACCCCCGAGAAGGACTTCACGAGCCCCGACGTGCAGAAGGCGTTCGACGCCGCGAAGGGCGGCGCGAAGGCTCCCCCGCCCGAGAAGGACCCGCCGACGAAGCCCGAGAAGGAAGAGCGCGAGGTCGCGAGCGATCTGAAGCACGAGCCCGTCACCGAGGCGCCGGCGAACACGCCGCTGCCGATCTACGTGGCGGCCGAGTCCGGCGCGGCGAAGTTCGTCGTGAACTACAAGCCGTTCGGCGCCGACTGGGTGAAGCTCGAGATGAAGAAGATGGGACGCGGCTACGGCGCCGAGATCCCGTGCAAGGACACCAACACGACGGGCGTCCTCAAGTACTACATCGTCGCGCAGGACGCCGGCGGCGACGTGACCGGCAGCGCCGGCTCGAAGAAGCAGCCGTACGAGGTGCAGGTCAAGAGCAAGATCAGCGGCGACGGCCCGTCCTTCCCCGGCAAGGACCCGCCGAAGGCGTGCAAGAGCAAGGACGCCTGCCCGCCCGGCATCAACGAGCCCGGCTGCGAGTCGTCGGTCGGGTTCGGCTCGAAGTGCACCGGTCCGGGCCAGTGCTCGAAGGCCGACGGTCTCGCGTGCATCGAGGGCACCTGCCAGGTCGGCACCGAGGACGGCGACGGGGACGGCGACGGCGGCGACACCCCGCGCCCGAAGAAGAACTGGCTCTCGCTCAGCCTCTCGCTCGACGAGGCCATCGTGTCCGGCGGCGAGGTCTGCTCCGTGTCGAGCTACGAGAGCGGCACGTACGCGTGCTTCAAGGACAGCGGCAGGATGTACGATCCGAGCAAGCCGCGCGGATCGAACCGCGGCACCGTGAGCGGCCCGCCCTTCGCGCTCGGCACCGTGCGCGTGCTGGTCGGCTTCGATCGCCTGATCTCGAAGACCACGCCGCTCCTGCTCGGCGTGCGCCTCGGCTACGCCTTCAACGGCGGCCCCGCGACGCAGGACCTGAAGACCGGCGCGGAGGACAAGAAGTTCTTCGCCCCCCACGCGGAGGTGCGCGCCACGTACTACATCGGCAAGGACGCGCTGACGAAGCTCGGGCCGCGGCCGTTCGTCTACCTCGCCGGCGGCGCCGCGCAGGTCGACGCGAAGGTCACCGGCATCCCCGTCTCGAACGACTGCTCGGCCAAGACGTCGGGCTCCGCCGCGGCGAGCTGCAAGGACACCAACGGCGACGGCAAGCCCGACTCGGTCGACAAGCCGACGGGCGTCTCGGTCGACGCCTACCGCAAGATGGGCACGATGTTCGTCGCGGTCGGCGGAGGCATGGTCTACGCGGTCAGCCCGAAGAGCGGCGTGTCGCTCGATCTGAAGATCTCGAACTTCTTCGGCTCGTCCGGCCTGGCGGTCTCGCAGACCCTCGGCTACGTGTCGGGCTTCTGACGCCGAGCGCGCGCGGCGCGCGACCGATGGCGACCGACCTCGTCCAGCTCTTCCTCGCCCAGGCGCGGGTCTCGGGGCACCGCGCCGCGCTCCGCGAGAGGCGCGGCGGAGGCTGGGTGTCCACGTCGTGGTCCGAGTGGAGCGCGCGCAGCCACGCGATCGCGGCGGCGCTCATCGACGTGGGCGTTCTCGCCGGCGATCGGGTCGCCATCCTGTCGAAGACCCGGCAGGCGTGGGTCGAGGCCGATCTCGGCGCGCTGCTCGCGGGCGCCGTGACGGTGCCCATCTACCCGTCCGTCCCGGCCGAGCAGGCGATGTACATCGTCGCGGACAGCGGCGCGAAGGTCGCGTTCGTCGAGGATCCGCTGCAGCTCGACAAGCTCGTCGGCGATCACGCGTGGAGCCAGCTCACGCACTTGATCGTGTTCGACGAGCGCGCGACCCACGACGATCCCTCCTCTGACGCCCGCCGTACGGTGCATCTGCTCGAGGTCGGAGCGGAGGCGCGCGGCCGCACGACGCTGCTCGAGGAATTCATCGCGCGCGGCCGGGCGGCGGCCGACACCCACGAGGCCGAGCTCGCGGCGCGCGCAGCCGGCGTCTCGCCCGACGATCTCGCGACCGTCCTCTACACCTCGGGCACGAGCGGCGCGCCGAAGGGCGTGATGCTCACCCACGCGAACTTCATCGCCGAGATCGACGCCGTCGCCGAGCGGATGAAGCTCGGGCCGGGCGACGAGCAGCTGCTGTTTCTGCCGCTCGCGCACGTCTTCGGGCGCATCCTCGAGCTCGCGTCGCTGAAGGTCGGCTGCACGACGTCGTTCGCCGAGAGCGTGGCGCGGGTCGTCGACGATCTCGGCGAGGTGCGGCCCACGTTCTTCGGCAGCGTCCCGCGGCTGTTCGAGCGGATCGCGCCGACCGGCGCGGCGCGGGCGCGGGCGCGCGGGGCGCTCTACGAGCGCGGGTTCGCGTGGGGCTTCGACGTGGGCCGCGAGGTCGCGGCGCTGCGCCGCCAGGGAGCGCGCGTGCCGCTGCAGCTCGAGCTCCAGCACCGCACGGCCGACAAGCTCGTGCTCTCGCAGGTGCGCGCGCTGTTCGGCGAGCGGCTGCGGTTCGCGCTCTCTGGCGGCGCGCCGCTCCCGGTCGAGGTGGGCGAGTGGTTCGAGGCCGCCGGCGTCACGATCCTGCAGGGCTACGGCCTGACCGAGACGACGAGCGCCACGCACCTCTCCACGGAGGACTGTCACGAGCACGGGCGCGTGGGGCGCGCGCTCTCCGGCGTGGAGACGCGCATCGAGGACGACGGCGAGGTGCTCGTGCGCGGCCCCAGCGTGATGAAGGGCTACTGGCGGCGCCCCGAGGCGACCTGTCAGGTGATCGACTCGGACGGGTGGTTCCACACCGGCGACATCGGGGAGCTCGACGCGCGCGGGGTGCTGCGCATCACCGACCGCAAGAAGGAGCTCATCATCACCTCCGGCGGCAAGAACGTCTCTCCGCAGAACGTGGAGGCGCGCCTCACACGCGGCCCGCTCGTGTCGCAGGCGGTCGCGTACGGAGACGGCAAACCTCACATCGTCGCGCTGGTGACGCTCGACGAGGCGGCCGCGTTCGCGTGGGCGCGCGCGCACGATCGCCCGGCGTCCATCGCGGTGCTCGCGCACGACCGCGAGTTTCGGCGCGAGGTCGAGGCCGAGATCTCGCGCGCGAACCAGGGGCTCGCGAGGTTCGAGGCCGTGCGAGCGTTCGCCATCCTCGAGCGGCCGCTCGACGAGGCGCGAGGCGAGATCACCCCCACGCTGAAGCTGCGCCGCCGCGCGATCCACGAGCAGCACCGCGCGCTGTTCGAGGACTTGTACCCCTCGGATCTCTTACCGGCGCGCTCTCGCTGAAGCCCGCGCGCTGACCGAAGGGCCGGCGCGCGGGCGCGCGGATGCGTGGTAACGTGCCGCCGCCTTGGCACTCGATCTCGCGCGCCGGCTCGTCTCGCGAGGGCTGGTCCAGAAGGACGAAGCCTCGGCCGCGCTCGCGGCGCACGCCCGCGGCGACGCGCACTTCGTCCGCGCGCTCGTCGCGTCGGGCGCCATCAGCGACACCGCGCTGTTCGCCGAGCTGGCGGGCATGGATCTCCCCGTCGTGCACCGCGTGGTGCCGCTCCTCGCGCTGTGCGACGCGCTGCCCGGCGCGCTCGTGGAGCAGCTGCTCGCGCTGCCCGTCCGCGAGGACCCGCGCACGCAGACGATCGACGTCGCGGCCGTCGATCCGCTCGACGCCCACGTGGCGCGCGAGCTGTCGCACCAGCTCGGCGCGCCGGTGCGGCTCGTCGGCGCGCCGCTCTCGGCGGTCGACGCCTCGCTCGCGGAGCTCTCGCGCGAGGGCCCGGGCACCGGGGAGTTCGAGGTGCCTTCGCCTCCGGCGTTCCCGCTCATCGACCGCAAGACCCCGCCGTACCTCGCGCGCCCCGTGCTCGACGATCGACTCTCGGCGTCGGTGCCGAGGCTGAAGACGCAGAGTGACATCCCCATCCCGCTCGTGCGGCGCAGCGCGCCCCGCCTCTCCGTCGCGCCTGCGGTCGACGCCGCGCCGCCCGCGACGAGCCGCGCGCCAAGGGTGTCCCTGCCGCCGCGCGCCGCCGATCCTGGGCCGGTGCTCGGCGCGCTCCGGCGCGCGACGAGCCGCGACGAGCTGCTCGATCTGATGCTCAACGGCCTCGCGATGGTGTGCGGCAAGGCGGGGGTGTTCGCGGCGACGCGCGGGGAATTCCGCGGCGTGCGCGCGTCGGAGTCGCTCGCGGGCCACGCGCGCGTCCGCGAGCTCGTCGTCCCGGCGGAGGGGCCGAGCGTCTTCGCGACGGCGGCGCTGATGGGGCACTACCTCGGCCCGGTGCCGCCGACCCCCGTGCACGCCGCGCTCCGCGAGGTGCTCGGCGCCTCGTCGTCGGAGATCGCGGTCGCGCCGGTGCGGGTGGAGGGCGTGCTCGCGCTGCTGACGCTCCAGGCGGAGATCGACGACACGATGCTCGCGACGAAGCGCGCCGAGGACGTGGCCCGCGCCGCCGGCGAGGCGCTCACGCGCATCTTGCACCGGGACCGCCAGGCGCCGCGGTGAGGCTCGCGCGCCGCTCGGATCAGTACAAGAACGACACGCCCACCGACGCCGCGGGCCAGCCGATGCGCATCGTCAGCGCGAGCTTGTCGCTGAAGAGGTACCGACCGCCGATCGCGAGGTTCGGGTCGAGCACCCGGTCGTCGTGGCGCCTGCGGACGCCGCCGTCGCCGAGGAAGAACCCGATGCCGGGCTCGCCGAACACGCTCCAGCCGCTGCTGAGGAAGAAGTTCCACTGCATGACCACCGGCACGTAGAACGCCGAGCCGTGCTTGTAGTCGAGGTAGTCGAGCCCGACGCCGAGGCCGACCGAGTTGTTGATCGATTTCACGAAGCCGTTGTCGACGAGGATGAGCGTGCCGCGCACGCCCGGGCCCCAGTAGCCGTTGTCGCCTCCCACGCCGTCGTCGGTGCCGAGCAGCAGGTGTGGCTCGAGGTCGAGGACGTAGCCGGGGTGCGCGCCGGGCCGGCCGATGACCGAGCCGTCGGCGCGCGCCGTGGCGCTGGCGGCGAGGCAGAGGGCGAGCGAACAGACGGAGGCGAGCGCGCGGCGCATGGCGCCTCATACCACCATCTCGCGAGGTGCGCGCCGCGCGGGATCGACTAGGCTCCGCGCGTGTTCGAGCAGGGCTACCTCAGGCTGTTCCGGGTCGGAGGGGTGCCCGTCCGCGCGCACTGGTCCGTCCCGCTCGGGCTCCTGCTGCTGTCGCGGCTGCGGTTCGCGCCGGGCGTCTGGCTGGGGTTCGTGATCGTCATCCTGCTGCACGAGCTCGGTCACGCGCTGCTCGTCCGGCGCGCGGGCCTCCCGGTGCTCGGCGTCGATCTCTCGGGGCTGGGCGGTCTCTGCAGGTTCGCGGGGCCGGCGTCGCCGTGGCAGGCGGGCGTCATCGCGTGGGGCGGCGTGCTCGCGCAGGCGCCGCTCGCGGCGGGCGCGTTCGTCGCGTGGCGCGCGGGGCTCGTCGGGCCGTCCTCGACCTTCGCCGCGGATCTCCTCGACACGCTCATCTACGTGAACCTCTGGATCGCGGGGTTCAACCTGCTGCCGGTGCCGGGGCTCGACGGCGCGACGGCGTGGCCGCTGCTCGGCATGTGGTGGAGGCGCCGGCGCGCGCCCCGGCCCTCGACGCGCCCGACCGCGCGCGCGGAGGGTCGCGCGGCCGAGCGGGGGGTCGTCGTGCCGCTCGATCCGTACCGCGCGAAGCGGCGCGCCGAGCGCGAGAGCGATCCGCCCGACCTGCCCGACGACGTGCGGCGGGAGATGGAGCGAATCCTGAAGGACGCCGCCGCGGACGCCCGCCGGAAGAAGGACAATTGACCCGCGCGTGGGCGCACCCGACCGCGATCGTCGACGACGGCGCCGTGCTCGAGGAGGGCGTGAAGGTGTGGGCGTTCTGCCACGTCTCTCGCGGCGCGCGCGTCGGGGCGGGCACGAGCCTCGGCGAGGGCGTCTACGTCGGCGACGACGTGCAGATCGGCCGCGGCGTGAAGGTGCAGAACCGCGTCTCGATCTACACGGGCGTCACGCTCGAGGACGACGTGTTCGTCGGCCCGGCCGCGGTGTTCACCAACGTGTCGAACCCGCGCGCGGCCGTGAGCCGGCGCCACCTCTACGAGCCGACCCTCGCGCGGCGCGGCGCGACCATCGGCGCGGGCGCGGTCGTCGTGTGCGGCGTCACCCTCGGGCGGCACGCGTTCGTCGCGGCCGGCGCCGTCGTCACGCGCGACGTCGACGACTACGCGCTCGTGATGGGCGTGCCCGCGCGCCGCACGGCGTGGATGAGCCGCCACGGCGCGCGCCTCGACGGCCCGGACGGCGAGGTGCTGACGTGCCGCGAGTCGGGCCTGCGCTACGTCGTCGACCGCGGCCGCTGTCGCGGCCTCGATCTCGCCGAGGACGCGCCGCTCCCGGCGGACGCGCGGGTCGGTCGCGCGCCGTACCGCCGCTGAAGAGGTGTCCAATCTTGGGGCTGCGCCGAGCGATGCATCGGTCGGCCTCCTCGAAATACGGTGGGTATTCCTGCGTCGGCCTCCCTGGCCTCACCCGCCTCTTGGCTCACTGTTGGTCGATCTTGTGGCAGCCCGCGCAGCCGAAGCCCTCGTGCGTCTTCGGATCGTAGGGCTTCATCCCCATCGCCGCGGCCATCTCCGGGACGACCTTCTCGGCCATGAACTTCGACACCGCGGGCTTGTCGGCGAAGGCGGTGATCTTGCCGTTCTTCATCGTGAGGTGCGGGAGGAACTCGTCGGGCTCCTTGAACTCGGGCCCGTGGCACGTCTTGCAGCCGAACTCGGCGTACTTCTTCGCGTCCGCGCCCTGGAACACCTTGGTCATCCGCGGCATGACGACCTCCTTCATGAACGCGATCTGCTGCGGCTTCGACAGGCCCTTCGCCCACGCGGTGGGCGTCGCGACCTTCTCCGGCGCCGCGCTCGTCGCGGGCGCAGCGCTCGAGGCCGGCGCGGCCGAGGCCGCGGGCGCAGCGGACGTGGCGGCCGGCGCCGACGACGCCGGGCTCGCGGGCGTGGAGGGCGACGGGGTCTGGCTGCAGCCCGCGGCGGAGGCGGCGGCGACGAGGACGGCGGAGAGGAAGCGTGAGCGCATGGGCGCGGCCGTGTACTCGACGCTCGCGCGAGGCGCCACACGGACAGGTCGCAACGCATCGTTGCGTGGAGGCAACGATCAGGGACAGAGCGCCGGCGGGGCCGACGCGAGCGCCTTCGTCTTCGCGACCAGGTTGCCCCCGTCGGTCTCCGGCGTGGTCTGATCGCCGTCCCCCGCGCCGAACAGCACGCCCGCGACGTGCGCGGCCGCGAACTCATCCGGGTGCGCGAAGAAGTAGTCGACCTTGTTGTCCTTCCACTTCTTCGGCTGGTTCGGCAGCGCCTCGTTGCCCACCGGCAGCTGCCACCAGACGACGGCCTTGCCCGACGCCTCGGCGAGCGCCTTCGACCACGCGAGCGCCTGGTGGTAGGTCGGCAGCTGCTGGTTGGACGCGTCGAGCCAGGTGTCCTGCCCCTTCGACTGATCGTAGCCCGCGTCGCGATCGCTGATGTCGACGGCCACGAGATCGCCGTCCAGCGCGCCGAGCTCGCTCATGTAGGTCACCAGCTTCTTCGCCTCGGTCGCCGGGTCGACCGACGCCATCGTGTTCGTGACGATGTCGTACTTCGGCACCCACGGGGAGAAGTGCAGCGCGATCTTCACGTTGGGCGCGTGCTTGCGCGCCATCTTCACGATGCACCGCCCGAGCCCCGCGACGCTCGCCTCCTCGCCCGCGCAGTCGGCCGCGTTCGCCGTCGGCACCGGCACCGGCATCGCGTGAGGATCGGGGCCCTTCTGCACGACGTACCCCCAGAAATCCGGCTCGACGTGCACGATCGCGGTCTCCTGTCCGATCGTCTGGAAGAGGAACCGCAGATCGTCGAAGAACCGCGCGGCGAGCGCGGGCTGCGCGATCGCGTCGACCTCCGCCGGCCCCTCGGCCCCCTGGGAGGATTGCAGGATCTCGTAGTACGTGATCCACGGGATCTGCCCGTCCGCCTTCGCGCGCGAGACGAAGCCCTTGATGTACTGGCCCGGCGGATCGCTCTTCGACTGCCAGCAGCCCCACCACGGCCCCGGATCGCACTGGGCGTCGTCGCAGCTCGAGCACCCGGGGCCGAGCCCGCCGGCGAGGTAGAGGTAGCGCGCGTCGAAAGGCGCGCCGGCGGCGGTCGCGTCGGTCATCGACGCGCCGACGAGCAGCCGTGATTTCCCCAGCGACGCGACGAAGCTCTGCGCGACACACGAGCCCGCGCCCGCGCTGCCCCCGCTCGACGCGCCGGCGCTGCCCCCGCTCGACGCGCCGGCGCTCCCGCCGGTCGTGCTCCCGCCCTTGCCGCCGCTCGGTGTGCCCGCGCTGCCGCCCTTGCCGCCGCTCGGCGCGCCCGCGCTGCCGGCGCTCGGTGTGCCCGCGCTGCCGGCGCTCGGCGTGCCCGCGCTTCCGCCAGCGCCCGCGCCCGACGCGCCGCCGCCTACGCCTCCGCCGCTGTGCGCTCCTGCGCTCCCCCCGAGCCCCGCTCCGGCCTTGCCCGCGCCCCCCGCTCCCGCCTTGCCCGCGCCCCCTGCTCCGGCCTTGCCCGCGCTCCCCGCTCCCGCCTTGCCCGCGCTCGCGGCGCCCGCGCCGCCGGCGCTCGTCGTCGCAGGCGCGTCGTCGCCCCCTCCTCCGCAAGCAGCGATCGAGAGCAGCGTGAGGATTGTGCAAGCAGGGACGCGGGACCACATGCGCCGATGCTATCGGTCCACGCGCCGCGTGCGCAACGCGCCTCCCGATCAGATCGCGCGGCGCATGAAGAGCTCCTCGAGGCTCTCGCGCTTCTGCTGGACGGCGACGACCTCGGCGCCCGCCTCGACCACCCGCCGGAGCACCTCGCCCGCTCCCCTGCCCCCGACGACCTCGATGAGCGTGTGGACCCCCCGCGCGGACACGCTGACGCCCTCGGCGACGAGCGCCGCGCGAACTTCGGGCGCGAGCGCGTCGACCACGATCTCCGTGTGGTGCACCTCGCCTCCCAGCAGGTCGCGCAGCGCGCCGCTGATCACGACCTCGCCCCTCTTCAGCACCGTGACGCGCTCGCAGATGCTCTCGACGTCGGCGAGGATGTGGGTCGACAGGAAGACCGTGCGCCCGCGCGCCTGCTCCTCGAGGATGAGATCGCGGATCTCCTTGCGACCCACGGGATCGAGCCCGCTCATCGGCTCGTCGAGGATGAGCAGCTCCGGATCGTGCAGGATGGCCGCGGCGATGCTGGTGCGCTGCTGCATGCCCTTCGAGAGGGCGCGCGCCGGGCGGTCGGCCGCGTACGCGACGCCGGTGCGCTCGAGCGATGACATCGCGAGGTCGCGGAGCTCGCGGCCCCGGAGCCCCGAGAGCGCGCCGCACATCTCCACGAACTCGCGCGGCGTGATGTACGGGTAGATGTACGGGTTCTCCGGCGAGAACCCGATGCGCGCGCGCGCCCTGGCCGACGGGACGGGCTCGCCGAACAGCGTCGCCACGCCGCCGGTGGGGGCGATGAGCCCCGTCAGCATCTTGATGACGGTGGTCTTGCCGGAGCCGTTCGGCCCGATGAAGCCGAAGATCTCGCCCGCGCGCACCTCGAAGGAGACGCCCTTCACGGCCTCGACGCGCCTGCGGAAGAAGCCCTGCAGGAAGGTCTTCTTCAGCCCCTCGACGGCGATGACAGGACGCTCGGACGCCACGCTCGCCGGCAGTTCTACGCCGCGCGCGGGGGCCGGTCACGGGCGTTCGGCGCGGCCGTCACGAAAGCGAGGGATGACGGCGCGCGCCGCTGGTAGCGTTCGTCGCTCGAGAAGGAGACCACGACCCCATGTCCATCGCCAACGCGTGCACCGCCATCACCGCCTGGGCCAGCGAGGCCGGCATCAGCCAGGACCGCGATCTGTCGCCGTTCGTCACCTGCGCGGTGCTGGTCGCGCAGTCCGACGGCCCGATCACCGAGAGCGAGTTCAAGGAGCTGAACGAGATCCAGATCTGCCTCACCGGCGCGGAGTACTCGTGGGATCAGCTCCAGGCCGAGGTCGACTGGATCGCGAACAACGGCAACGACGGCGCAGTCACGACCGTGGCCGAGCAGCTGACCGAGGAGTCCGACCGCAGGCTCGCGGTGTCGTTCGCCGCGCTCATCGCGTGCGCCGAGCGCGGCGTCGGCGCGCAGGAGGGGGCGGCGTTGCAGGCGCTCGGCCAGGGCCTCGGGTTCTCCCACGACGAGGTGCTGCAGCTGCTCGGCAAGGCGATGAACGCCGCCGCCGGGCGCTGATCGGATCAGCGCGTCGACGGGACGCGCACGCGGCCGCCGGCGATCTCCGCCCGCAGGGCCTCCACGCGCGCGACGAGCTCGGGTGAGAGGCCCGCGGCGTGCGGGCCCTCGTGCACCCAGTCGACGCCGCCCTCGGCGAGCCCGAACGCGCGCAGCCCTCCTCTGAAACGCCCGAGCGTCACGTCGCGGATGATCTCGAACACGGCGACGTCGACCCGCTTGACCATGCTGGTCACGACGACGCCGGGCGCCTCGTCGGCCTGATCGCGGTCCACGCCGATCGCGCGCGCGCCGCGCTCTCGCGCCGCCTCGAACACACCGTTGCCCGTCAGCCCGGCGGCGTGAAACAGCACGTCGGCCCCGCCCGCGATCTGCGCGGCGGCGATCGCCTTGCCCTTCGCGGGATCGCGGAACGCCTCGCCCGTCGAGCCCGCGTACGCGACCGCGACGGCGCACGCGGGGCAGGTCGCGCGCGCGCCGGCCGCGAAGCCGAGCTCGAACTTCACGATGAGGGGGATGCTCATCCCCCCGACGAACCCGACCTTCGACGTTCTCGTGAGCAGGCCGGCCGCCGCGCCGACGAGGAACGACGCCTCCTCCTCGCGGAACCCGAGCCCGGCGAGGTTGGGCGGAGCGGGACGAGGCCCCGGCGCGTAGTCGACGCACGCGAAGCGCACCCCGGGGAAATCCGCCGCGACCTCGCCGATGTCGCGCGAGAAGATGTACCCGACGCCGATGACGAGCTCGAAGCCGCGGGCCGCGAAGAGGCGGAGCGCGCCCTCGCGGTCCTCCGCGCCGAGCGGCTCGGCGAGCTCGAACGCGACGCCCAGCTCGCGCGACGCGCGCGCGAGCCCCTCGTACGCGGCGTCGTTGAAGCTCTTGTCGCCGCGGCCGCCGACGTCGAACACGAGCCCCACGCGCGGCGCGCCGCGGGCAGGCGCGGGGGTCTGCCCCACCCGCCGCGGGAGCGCGAGCGACGCGCCCGCGAGCGCGAGGGCCGCGAGGAGCGCGCGACGGTCGGCCACCTGTCGAGTGTGACCACGGATCGCTCAGCGCGGCGATGAGATGTGGACGCGGCCGCGAGAAGATTGCAGGAATTCGCCGAGCGCGGCGCCGAGCCGCCCCGCGAGCACCCAGCGGCGCAGCTCGCAGCGCACCTCGTCGAACGGCCTGCCACGGAAGGGGTTGGGCGCGCGGTAGGCCTCCCGCAGCTCGAGCGCCGTCGGCGCGAGCATCGGCGTCACCATCCGGTCGAGGTAGCGCGCCGCCTGCGCCTCGCGCCGGACGAGGCGCGCGATCTCGGACTCGCCCACGCCCTCCGCGGCCGCCGCCTCGTTGAGCCTCGCCGTGCCGCCCACCCTCGAGATCAACAATCCGCGCGACACCGCGAGCCCGCGCGCGGTGTCGTCGACCGCCGCGTCAGGCGGACCGTCGCACGGATCGCCGGCCGTCGCGGGCCGCGCCTCGACGGGGAGCGACGCGAGCAGCGAGGTCGCCACGTGGCGATCGAGCGCCGCGCGGAGGTACCGGGGTGCGTACCTGCCCTGCGCATCGACGGCGGGCTCACCGGCCGCGAGCGCCTCCAGGCGAGCCTCGAACGCGAGCTCCCGCTCGAACACCGCGACCGGCTTCGTGGGGCCGCCGGTCTCCGGGGCGTCGAAGAGGAGGAAGAGCCGATCGACCGGGCGCGCGGCGGCCGTCGCGCAGACACCCATCACCATCGAGGCGATGGCCGCGCGCGCGACCGCTCGCACCTAGCTCGTCTCGCCCGAGGGCGGGGGCTCGTCCTGCGGGGCGCTCTCGGTCGCGGCCGGCGCGAGGGCGGCGCGCGCGATGCGCCGGGCCTTCAAGAACTCACCGAACGCCGCCAGCGTCTCCAGCTCGCGCGGCCCGAGCGCCTCGATCAGCTCGCGGACGTGCTTGCGCAGGCCGTCGGCGGTGCGGGCGCGCCGCGCCTCACGCGCCTCCTGACGATCGGTCTCGGTGGCGGGCTCCGCGCGCTCCGGCGCGCCCTCTGCGCCGTCGGGCGCCGGCCCCGTGACGCGAGGCACGGACACGAGCGCGTGCGCGCCCAGCCACGCTTCCATGAACGTGCGCAGCCGCTCGCTGCGGAACTCGAACCAGCGCTCGCGCTCCACCCCGTGCCCCATCAGCACGTCCTTGAAGCGCCGGAACGCGCCCTTGCCGTCGATGCTGGCCGCGAGCTTCCCGCGGAGCTCGGCGTCGTCCACCATCGGGATGAAGCGCTCCATCCAGCGATACTGCTCGCGGCTCGAGACGGGCGCGACGCGCAGGTACGCGGAGTCGACGTTGATGCGCGCGTGCATCTGGGGATCGGCGACGCCGTCGACGACGCGCAGCACGTCGCCCGTCGTGAGGTGCAGGTAGCTGTGCACCTCGGGCGCGTTGTTCTCGAAGGCGTCCTCGAGCGCCTCCCAGTCGATCGGCACCTCGCGGGGAGGCTGGTCTGGCTTGTCGCTCGGGTCGGTGTCCATGGCAGCGGGCGGCGCGCCTGGCGCGTCGCGGACCTCGGACCGTAGCGCGGATGAGATCTCTTGGGGGACGGGAATCGGCAGTGGGCTCATGGGGGGCTCCTCGCGCGGCGGGGCGCGCAGGCGTCAGTCGACGACGCTGGGACACCCCACGAACACCTCGGCGCGCTCGATCAATCCCGCGCTCAGCGCCTCGCAGGATTTTCCGTGGACGGTGAGCGTCGTCGCCGAGTCGTACGTCCACCCGTCGACGGGATCCTTCGGCACCACGACGTCGTCGAAGTAGAGGTTCACGAGCGCCTCGTCCGCGGGGGGCGCGTCGAGCGTGAACGTGCACGACGCCGGGATCTGCTCGCCGAGCTGCGTGAACACGTCCTCGACCGTCGCGAGATCGTCGACGCGGTAGTAGCGGGGCGCCGTGGGCCGGGGCGCGCCGCCGGCGACCGCCATCGCCTCGAGGAGCGACGCGTACGGCGCCGACCCCGGCACGCCCACCACGAGCACGCGCACGCCGAGCGCCGCGAGGCTGCTGACGGCCGAGAGCGTGGGACCGTCGTCGAGGCAGCTCGACGGGCTCGCCTGCGGATCGACCGCCGGATCGCAGCAGTTGGAGATCTTGCAGGATTGTTCGATGTTAGGGATGCACTCTTCAGGGCCGCAGCTGGTCGCGAAGTTGCAGTTCGGGCCGCCGTCGGTCGCGAGCACGACGAAGCTGTGCGCGGCGTCGGCCTCGAGCCGCTTTCGCACGGCGACGAGCGTCGCGGCCGTCGGCGTGCCGCCGTTCGGAGGCGCGGCGAAGAGCAGCGTCGAGAGGTTCTGCGCGACGGGCCCGGCCTTGCCCGCGTCGAAGTACGAGCGCGGATCGCCCGGCTGGAGCGGGAGCACCTCGGCGCCCGCGCCGCACGCGCCGCCGAAGGGGAAGATCATGAGGCCGAGCTCACATTTGTGGCCGACGCGCCGCGCGAGGTTGACGAGGCCGGTGTAGACGGCGTCGCTCTTCCTCTTGTCGTCGATGACCTCCTTCATGCTGCCGGACCGATCGACGACGAAGTAGAGCCGCACGGGCTCGCGGCGCGACGCGACGGAGTGGTACTCGCACGAGCCGTCGATGAGCGGCTTCGACGACGCGTCGAAGCCCCCGGCGTCGGGGGCGGCTGCGTCCGCGTCGGCCTCCACGCCCGCGTCCGCCGCGGTCGCGCCGAGCGGCGGAGGTCGCGCGCGATCGCCGCCGCACGCGGCGACGAGCGCCACCGCGGCGGCGAGCGACCAGGGACGAGCAGGCACGGCCGCGGGGCAGCGTAGCACCGCGGGTCCGGCTTCTGTCGGGCGCGCGCCCGTGGCAGGCAGCGCGCATGATCCGAGAGGCGCTGGAGGCCGTCCGCGCGGAGATCGACGCCGCGGCGCTCGCGGCGGGGCGCGCGCCCGCCGAGATCGAGCTGTGCGCCGTCTCGAAGACGAAGCCCGCGTCGAGCCTCCGCGAGGCGTACGCGGCCTGCCAGCGCGTGTTCGGCGAGAACTACGCGCAGGAGCTCGCGGACAAGCGCGCGGAGCTCGCCGATCTCCCGGGCCTCGTGCTGCGGATGATCGGCCACGTCCAGACGAACAAGGCGCGCGTGGTCGCCAGGATCGCCGACGCCGTCGACACGGTCGACCGCCCCGAGCTGGCCCGCGAGCTCGGGCGCCGCGCGGCCGCGGCCGGGAGGGTGCTGTCGGTGATGATCGAGGTGAACGTCGGCGGCGAGGCGCAGAAGCACGGCGTCTCCCCCGACCGGCTCGGCGAGGTGCTCGACGCCGTCGCGCGCGAGCCCTCGCTCGCGCTCGAGGGGCTGATGACGGTGCCGCCGCACACGGAGGATCCCGCGGGCGCGCGCCCGTACTTCGCCCGGCTGCGGGCGCTGCGTGACGCGCACGGCGGCGCGCGCGCGCTGCCAAGGCTGAGCATGGGCATGAGCCACGATTTTCGGGAGGCGATCCTCGAGGGGTCGACGATGGTGCGCGTCGGCTCCGCCATCTTCGGGGCGAGATGAGCGCGGCGCGCCGGCCGCCCCCGCCCGGACCCGCGCTCTTCCACGGCGCGCCGCGGTCGGACGGGCCGCTCGCCGAGCGCATGCGCCCGAGCGCGCTCGAGCACGTCGTCGGTCAGCGCCACCTGCTCGCGCCCGACAAGGCGCTGGCCCGCGCGATCGCCGAGGATCGCGTGCCCTCCATGATCCTGTGGGGCCCGCCCGGCTGCGGCAAGACGACGCTCGCGCGCGTGGTCGCCGAGCGGACGCGCGCGGTGTTCGAGCCCTTCTCGGCGGTCGGCGGCGGCGTGCCCGAGCTGCGCGCGCTGCTCGAGGCCGCCCGCGATCGGCGCGCGTTCCGGGGCGAGCGCACCATCGTGTTCGTCGACGAGATCCACAGGTTCAACAAGGCGCAGCAGGACGCCCTGCTGCCGTCCGTCGAGCGCGGCGACGCGGTGCTCATCGGGGCGACGACCGAGAACCCTTCCTTCTCCGTCAACGCGGCGCTGCTCTCTCGCGCGCGGGTGTTCCACCTCTCGGCGCTCGACGACGACGCGCTCTCGGAGCTCGTGCGGCGCGCCCTCGGCGATCCGCACCTCGGCCTCGGCGCGCGCGGCCGGGAGGCCGACGACGACGCGGTGGAGGCCCTCGTGTCGCTCGCGGACGGCGACGCACGGCGCGCGCTCTCGCTGCTCGAGGCGGCCGTCGACCACGCCGCGAGCGTCGACCCGGAGGGCAAGGCGCTGTCGCGCGCCCACGTGGAGGCGAGCGCCGGCGCGCGCACGCTCCGGCACGACAAGCGCGGCGACGCGCACTACGATCTCGCGAGCGCGTTCATCAAGTCGATGCGCGGCAGCGATCCTGACGCGGCCCTGTACTGGATGACGCGGCTGCTCGAGGCCGGCGACGATCCGCTCTTCGTCGCGCGGCGGATGATCATCTTCGCGAGCGAGGACATCGGCAACGCGGACCCGCGCGCGCTCGCGGTCGCGGTGGACGCGGATCGCGCGTTCCAGCGGCTGGGCATGCCGGAGGGGCTGTATCCGCTCGCGCACGCGTGCCTCTTCCTCGCCTCCGTGCCGAAGAGCGACCGCGTGAAGCGCGCGATCGCCGCCGCGCGCGAGCTCGTCGCGCGGCACGGCTCGCTCGAGGTGCCGAAGAAGCTGCGCAACGCGCCGACCCGCCTCCTGCGCGACCTCGGCCACGGCGAGGGCTACCGCTCGCCGCACGATCACGAGGATCACGTCGTGCCCGGCGAGGCGTACCTGCCGGACGAGCTCGTCGGCGCGCGCGTGTACGAGCCGTCCAACCAGGGGCTCGAGCAGACGATCCGCGAGCGACTGCTGCGCCTGCGCGCCCGGTAGCCGACGAAGATCGCGCCCGCGGAGCGCCGCGTGTAGTCGTCCCCTCGATGGATCGTGCGTCTCGCCTCGCGCTCCTCTCGCTGACGCTCTCGGCGCTGGCGGCCGGCGAGCCCGAGCGCGCGCGCGCGGCGTGCCCCGACGACATGGTGCTGGTCGACGGGGACTTCTGCCCGGCGCTCCACTACGCGTGCAAGCGCCCCGTCGACCCGTCGAACCCGTACCGCTGCGCGGAGTACGTGCGCGACGCGACCTGCCAGGCCCCGCTCGTGCACAAGCGCTTCTGCGTCGACAAGCACGAGTGGCCCAACAGGCTCGGCGAGACCCCGCGCGTGTACGTCGACTGGCACGAGGCGAAGCGGCTCTGCGGGGGCGCGGGCAAGCGCCTCTGCCGCCGCACCGAGTGGATGTTCGCGTGCGAGGGCCCGAAGCGCCTGCCGTACCCCTGGGGCTACACACGCCAGCCGAGCCCCTGCAACATCGACCGCGCGTCGATCGACTTCGACGTCTACGCGATGATCGACCCCGAGCAGCGCGAGGACGAGCTCGCGCGGCTGTGGCAAGGCGATCCCATCGGCTCGCACCCTGGCTGCGTCAGCGCGTGGGGCGCGTACGATCTCTCCGGCAACGTCGACGAGTGGACGGACGACCAGCTCGACAACCCCGGCACCGCGCACCCGTCGACGCTGAACGGCGGCTACTGGGGCCCCGTCCGAGACACCTGCCGCCTGACGACGACGAGCCACGGGCCGACGTTCGAGTTCTACCAGGTGGGGTTCCGCTGCTGCAGCGATCCCGCGGACGGCGACGCGCCGCCTCAGGGCGTCATCGTGCTGCCGAAGCTGCAGGCTCCCAACTGATCGTCAGCCGGTGCGCGCGCGACGCGCCGGGCGCGAGCGTGAGCAGGCCGTCGCCGGTGTTCAGCGCGTCGGCCGGTGAGGTCCACGGCTCGAGGCAGACGAAGTCCCGGCCCGGTAGCGTCCACACCACCCAGCGCTGCCAGCCGTCGTCTCCCGCGACGACGACGCGACCGTCCCCGAGACAGAGCTCGGCCCGACTCCCGCCGTGGTCGAGCAGGTGCAGATCGACCTCGCCGTCACCGAGCGCGATCCCGGACAGCGCGCGGGCGCGCTTCGCGACGTTGTCCCACGCCCGGGTCGCCTGCGTCGGCACGCGCGCGGCGGCCTTCTCGGCGGCGGGCACGAAGAAATATGGGTGGTAGCCGAGCCCGTAGGGGAGCTCCACGGCCCCCGGGTTGCGCACCTCGGCGTCCAGGTGGAGCGCGCCAGGCGACACGCGCGCCGAGAGCGTGAGCTCGTGCTCGAACGGGAACTCAGCCCGCGCCGCGTCGCTCGGCCTGAGGCGCATGGTCACCCGGTCCTCGCGGGCGTCGAGCACCTCGAACGGGCTCGACCTCGCGAAGCCGTGCTGGCCGAGCGCGCCCGCGACGGCGCCGCGCGCGTACCGGTCGTCGCGGAGGCGCCCCGGCGAGGGGAAGAGCACGGGCACGCCGCCCCGCACGTTCTTGGACGGATCGGCGAGCGTGGCCTCGTCGAGGTACAGCACGTCCCGGCCCGCGACCGAGAGCGCGGTGACGAGCCCGCCGCGCGCCGGCGACACGCGCGCCAGGGTGGAGAGCGCGCGGAGCGTGAGCGTCGGCGAGTCCATGGCTCACTTTACCAACAGCGCCGGGCGGGAGCGCGCGCCACGTTGAGGCGACGGTCGCGAGCGGTATAGTATGCGCGGTCTCCCGTTGAGCCAGACCCCCGAGCCCGCTCCGCCGCACGACAGCGCCAGCGACACCCGCGTGGTGTCGGCGGCCGTGCCGGCGAGCGGCGGGGTCCAGGTCGGCGACGTCATCGCGGACAAGTACAAGGTCGAGTCGATCATCGGCCGCGGCGGCATGGGCGTCGTCGTCGCCGCGGAGCACCTGCAGCTGCGCGAGACGGTGGCGCTGAAGTTCCTGCTCTCGGCGGGCGAGGACGAGCGGGAGTTTCGGCAGCGGTTCCTGCGCGAGGCGCAGGTGTCGGCCAAGCTGCGAGGCGAGCACGTCGTGCGCCTGATGGACTTCGGCGCCCCGGACGGCGCGCCTCCGTACATCGTGATGGAGCGGCTGCACGGCACCGATCTGCGCGAGACGCTGAACCACTTCGGCAAGATCCCGATCGAGAACGCCATCGAGTACGTCGCGCAGGCGTGCGAGGGCGTGGCGGAGGCGCACTCGATCGGCGTCGTGCACCGCGATCTGAAGCCGTCCAACCTCTTCCTCACGAAGCGCCTCGACGGCTCGGATCTGGTGAAGATCCTGGATTTCGGCGTGTCGAAGGCGCGCGCGACCGCGGACGTCGACGACGATCTGACGAGCGCGGGATCGGTGCTCGGCTCTCCGCGGTACATGTCGCCCGAGCAGCTCCGCAACTCGATCGACGTCGACGCGCGCGCGGACGTCTGGTCGCTCGGCGCCATCCTCTACGAGGTCATCTGCGGGCGCCCCCCGTTCAAGGCCGAGTCGACCGCGGCGCTCTGCGCGAAGATCCTCGGCGAGGAGCCGCCGACGTCGATGCGCACGTACCGCCCGGAGGTCAGCCCCGCGCTCGAGGCGGCGGTGCTGCGGTGCCTCGAGCGCGATCCCGCGGCGCGCACGCCGAGCGTCGCCGCGCTGGTCGCCGAGCTCGCGGAGGCCGTCGACTACCCCTGGCTGCGCGCCTCGGCCGCGCGGGTGGCGGCGGTGCTGGAGCGCAGGAGCGTGCGCGGCGATCCCGCGACGGGATCGTTCTCGGGCAGCGGACGCCTCGCCCTCTCGCTCGGCGCGCCGTCGTCCAGCAAGATGCTCGCGTCGGGCGCGCAGCGCGGATCGACCCCGTCGATGTCGTCGAGCATCATCGTCCCGCCCGACGAGGCCCCTGACGCCGGCCGGCGCAGATCGCCCGTGGTGCTGCTGGTGATGGGCGGGATCGCGCTCGCCGGGGTGGTCGGCGTCGTGCTCGTGTCGCGCGATCGCGCGCCGGCCCCCTCCCCGCCCGCGCCGGCGGCGCCGGTGGCGGCGCCGGCCGTGAGCTCGACGGGGGCAGCGACCGCGGCGCCTGCGCCTCCTCCGGTCGAGTCGGCGGCGCGCCCGGCCGAGAGCGCGACCGCTGCTCTGCCGGCGCCCACGGTGGTCCACGCGCCGCCGAGGCACATCGCCCGCCCCGCGTCGCCGCCTGCCGCCGCGCCGACGACGCCGCCCGCCGCGCCGCCGAAGAAGGCGAACCCGCTCGGCGACAGGTTGTGATCCTCCCGGAGGGCATCTGATATCGTCGCCGTTCGATGATCAGGCTGAGGTCTCTCCGTGTCGTCTCGCTCCTGGTCCTGACCGTGGCGGCGGCCCAGGCTCAGCCCTCCGCCGAAGACAAAGCGGCGGCCGAGTCGCTGTTCCGCGACGGCCGGCGCCTGATGGACGAGGGGAAGACGGCGGACGGCTGCCGCAAGCTGGGCGAGAGCCAGCGCCTCGACCCCGCGCCTGGCACCCTGCTGAACCTCGCCGTCTGCCACGAGAAGGAGGGCAAGGTCGCGACCGCCTGGGCCGAGTTCCAGACCGCGCTCTCGCAGGCGAAGAAGGACGGGCGCGCGGACCGCGAAGACCTCGCGCGCGAGCGGATCGCCGCGCTCGAGCCGCTCCTCCCGAAGCTCACGCTGGTCGTCCCCACGCCGTCGCGGCTGCAGGGGCTGGTCGTCACGCGCAACGGCAGCCCGCTGCAGGCAGGGGCGTGGGGCACCGCGCTCGCCGTCGATCCCGGCGAGGTCCTCGTCGAGGCGACCGCCCCCGGCTACAAGCAGTGGCGGCACACCGTGCAGCTCGCGCCGAAGGGCGCCGCCGAGGTCCAGGTGCCGGTGCTGGAGAAGCTCCCCGACGCGCCCGCGATGCCTCCCGTCGCGGCCGAGGTCTCCGCGGCGCCGGCTGCTCCTCCTCCGCCTCCGCGCGGCCTCAGCCCACGCTCGACGGCCGGCGTCGCGCTCGCGGGGGCGGGCGCGGTGTCGCTCGGGGTCGGCGTGTACTTCGGGGTCCGCGCGCTCTCGAAGCGCTCGGACAGCGACGAGCAGTGTCCCAAGATCGACGGGCGCGAGCGCTGCTCCGTCCGCGGCGTCGAGCTGAACGACAGCGCCCGGAGCGCCGCGCGAGCGTCCAACCTCACCGTCGGGCTCGGGCTGCTCGCGGTCGGCGCGGGAGCGTACCTGTTCTTCGCCGATCCATCGCGCGAGGGTCGCTCACGCAGCCCAGCCGTCGCCTTCGGCACCGACGGACGGAGCGCGCACGCCTCGCTCGGGGGGACGTTCTGATGCGCCGCGCGCGCTGGCTCGGGCTGGTGGCGGCGGGGCTCGCGGCGGGCTGCGAGCTGGTCGCGGGGATCGACGCCCGCACCGCGGACCCGGTCCAGGAGCCCACCGGTGTGTCCGGCGCGGGCGGCGCCGCAGGCGCGACGGCGGGCGCAGGCGGCGCGACGGCGGGCGCGGCCGGAGCCGCGGCGGGTGCAGGCGGCGCGGGCGCGGGTGCTGGGGCGGGCGGCGCGACGGCGGGGGGAGGAGGCGCGGCCGCGGGGCAGGCCGGCGTGGCTGGACAGTCGGGCGCCGCGGGCGCCGCCGGGAGCAGCGGACAGTCAGGCGCGGGCGGAGGGGGCGCCGCGGGGAGCGCGGGCGCGGGGGGCGGAGGGTGCCTCCCGCCGGGCACGCCGACGCTCCGGGTCGGCGACCTCATCACCGACACGAAGCGCTACGACTTCTGCATCCGGTCGCTCGACGCGCCGGGGCAGAAGCCGGAGCCGCTCCTGTCGAGGCCGGGCTGCCCGGACGGCGTCGGATACAAGGAGATCACGGCGCTCTTCCACGTCGACGCGGGCGCCTACGAGATCAAGCTCGTCGACGCCGCCGCGACCAGCTGCGACGATCCGGGCGTCGCGACGCTCTCGCCCGCGGTCGTGCAGGACGGCAAGTTCACGGCCGTCTACGCGCTCGGCGACGGAGTCTCGGCGCCGACGCTGGTGCGCTACCAGGAGAGCCGCCCGACCGCGGCGGTCGGCGCGACGGTGCGGCTCCTCCACGCCGCGCCCAAGGTTGGCATTGTTGATTTTGGGCTGGCGACCAGCGCGAAGCTGCCCTCCCAGATCACCGTGCCGCTGTTCGCGGGGGTCTCGTTCACCGGGGTCGCGGCGCCCACGATGGTGGGGGCGGCGTCGATCGACGGCAACGGCTACTCCGAGTACATGACGGCGGGAGGTTCGCTCGGCCACGCGCTCGCGCCGGCCGGCACGACCGACGCCACGCTCGCGACCGACGTGAAGCTCGACGGAGGCAGGGCGTCGACGGTGTTCCTCGTCGGATCGCCCGACAGGCCTGGGTTCCCGCTGCAGCTCCACACCTGCAACGAGGCCGCCGCGCCCGCGGGAGCGCTCGCACGGTGCACGACGGGCGTGCCGCTCGACGTCGCCGTCGAGACCTACAACACGCAGCTCACGGGCGCGTTCGCCGCGCAGCCCGGATCGCTCCGCCGGGCGGCGATCCTCGACCAGATCGCGAGCTCGACGTCCGACGTCCTGTGCCTGACGGAGGTCTGGGACGAGGCGGACAAGGTGGCGATCGCCGCGGCGGCGAAGGCCACCTACCCGAGCGCCTTCTGGGTGAAGACCGATCTCTCCACGCCGGTCGACGACCCGAAGGACGAGAAGGGCAACGTGCCCGCGCCGCCCGCGACCGCGCCCTGCGCCGCGTCGGTGGCGAAGCTCGACACGGCGCTCGACTGCGTGCGCGACAACTGCGTCGAGCCGCTCACGTCCGAGGACGGCGCGCCGGCGGACGGCGTCGGCAAGTGCATGAGCTCGAAGTGCCTCGGGCCGCTCGCGGGGCTGACGTTCGGCAACAGCGACGATCGCGCGTGCTGGGCGTGCGTGTTTCAGGAGCTGAACGGCTACGAGACCATCGGCGCGACCCGCGCGGCGTGCAAGACCGACCCGAAGGCGAGGTTCACGTTCCGCGGTCAGACGGCCACGATGGTGCTCTCGAAGTATCCGATCGTCGGCGCGTCGGGCTGGACGCTGCCTGCCACCGACTTCCGCGTGAACGTGCTCTCTGCGCCCGTCACGCTGCCGAGCGGCGTCGACGTCGACACGTACTGCACCGTGCTGACGACGCCCGCGACCGGCTGCACCACGCGGCCGTACACCGGCCAGTACGGCGCCGGCGAGGCCGACTGCGTGAAGGCGTGGCAGGCCGAACTGCGCCTCCAGACGCAGAAGCTCGTCGCGCTCGTGCAGGGGCGCTCGGGCAAGCTGCACCGCCCCGCGTTCGTGCTCGGCGAGATGTACTCCGGCCCCGGCTACAACGACGGCACGAAGGACGTCATCAAGGCGCACTACGCGGACATCTACGCGCTCTTCCTGCCGGCGTTCGCGCCGGCGGCGGTGCCCGGCGCCACGCCCCGCTGCACGCTCTGCAGCGACAACCCGTGGCTCACGCCTCCGGGCGGCACGCCCACGATCGAGAGCACCGCGACGAGCGCGATCTTCCTCGAGGACATCCCCATCACGCAGGTCAAATCGACGGCCATCACGAAGACCGACGCCGTCGTGACCTACGATCCGGGCGGCGGCGTGGCGCCGTACCTCGTGCCCGCGTCGACGTACTACGGCGCGAAGGCCGTCGTGCGCATCGAGCCCTGACGCCCTCAGGCGATCACGCCGAACTTCTTGCCCGTCTGCTCGAGCGCCGAGAGCGCGCGGTCGAGCTGCTCGCGCGTGTGCGTCGCCATGTAGCTCGTGCGCAGCATCGCCTGCTTCGGCGGCACGCCCGGCGAGATGAAGGGGTTCGTGTAGACCCCGTGCTCCTCGAGCAGCTCGCGCCACATCATGATCGTGCGCAGATCCTGGCGGATGTAGATGGGGATGATGCTCGTCGCCGAGTGGCCGACGTCGAAGCCCATGCGCTTCAGCTCTGCGCGCATGTAGTCGGCGTTCTCGTTCACCTTCTGGATGCGCCAGGGCTCCTCCTGCATCACGTCGAGGGCCGCCATCGCCGCCGCGACGCACGGGGGCGCCGCGCTCGCCGCGAACATGAACGAGACGGCGAAGTGCTTGATGTACTCGAGCACCTCCTTCTCGCCGACGAGCCAGCCGCCGATCGACGCGAGCGACTTCGAGAACGTGCCGCCGATGAGATCGACCTCGCGCTCGAGCCCGAAGTGGTGCGCGGTGCCGCGGCCGCCGGGGCCGATCACGCCGAGCGCGTGCGCGTCGTCGATGAAGACGCGCGCGCCCGCCCGCTTGATGTGCGGGAGCATGCCCGGAAGATCGAGGATCTCGCCCTCCGTCGAGAACACGCCGTCGGTGACGACGAACGCGCCCTCGTCCTCGGGGAGCTCGCCGAGCGCGCGCGCGAGCGACGCGGCGTCGTTGTGCTTGTAGCGCACCATCCGCGCGCCGGCCGCCTGCCCGAGCCGCACGCCGTCGTAGATGCTCGCGTGATCGTTGCGGTCGATGACGGCGACGGCCTTCTTGTTCGACAGGATGGCCGACAAGGTCGCCAGGTTGACCTGGTAGCCCGCGGTGAACACGAGCGCGTCGGGCTTGCCCATGAACGCGGCGAGCTTCTCCTCGAGCTCGCGGTGGAGCTTCATCGAGCCGTTGACGAGGCGTGAGCCCGTCATGCTCGTGCCGTACTCGCGGATGGCCGTCTGCGCCGCCTCGCGCACCTTCGGGTGCGTCGTCAGCCCGAGGTAGTTGTTCGACCCGAGCATCAGCACGCGCTTGCCGTCGAGGATGACCTCGGGGCCGTCGTTCTTGTCGAGCGGGCGGAAGAACGGGTACATGCCCATCTTCTTCGCGTTCTCGGTCGTCGTGAACGCGAAGCACTTCGCGAAGACGTCCCTGCCGCCGACGTTCGACAGCGAGGTGCGCTTCGCCATGCTCGCGGCGAGATCCTTCTGGTCGTCGGTGACCGTGACCGAGGAGCGCGCCTCGGTGTGCGCGGAGGGCACGTGCGAAGCGCCGTTCGCTCGCGGCGCGGGCTGCGGAGAGGGCTTCGCGATCGTCTCGCCGAGCGAGTCGTCGAGCGCCGCGTCGATGGTCGGCAGCTCGTGGCCGTTGAGCAGCACGTGCACGGCCTCGCGCGCCTTCTCGCGCGCCGCGCGCACGCGGGTCGGGCCCTCCATCACCCCGTTGAACACGCGCATCATGCGGTCGTCGGAGAGGAGGCGGAGGACAGCGGGGGAAGCGGCGAGGCGCTTGCGGGTGCCAGCGAAGACGTCTTTGAGGGCCATCGAGCGAGACTCCGAGGAGCGAGGCCCGCTGCGAGAGCAAGGCACATGCCCGGCGAGAGAGACGGCGCGAGTAGCGCTGGACGGTCAGGTGGTCAACCGCGCCCGCGCCCGCGCGTCGCCGAACGGGCGTTCGGGGGCGACAGACGCTCGACGCGCGCGCGGGACGCTGCCAGATCGCCGCGATGACCGACCGCGACCTGCTGATGATCCCCGGCCCCATCGAGCTCGAGCCCGCGGTGCTGCGGGCGCTGGGGGAGAAGACGACGAGCCACGTCGACGCGCGCTTCATCGCGGCGTTCGGGCGGGCGCTCTCGGCGCTGCGGCAGGTGGCGCAGGCCGACGGCGCGCAGCCCTTCATCATCGCCGGCTCGGGCACGCTCGCGATGGAGATGGCCGTGCAGAACCTCGTCGAGCCGGGCGAGGCCGCGGTGGTCGTCAACACGGGGTACTTCAGCGACCGCATCGGCGCGATGCTCGAGCGCGCGGGCGCCCACGTCACCCACGTCGGCGCGAGCCCGGGCGACGCGCCCGCCGAGGCGGACGTCGAGGCGGCGCTCGTGAAGACCCGCCCGAAGGTGCTGACGATCACGCACGTCGACACCTCCACCGGCGTGCGCGCGCCGCTCGAGCGGCTGGCCGCGCTCGGCAAGAAGCACGGCGCGCTCGTGGTCGTGGACGCCGTGTGCTCGCTCGGCGCCGAGGAGATCCGCGCGACGGCGTGGGGCCTCGACGTCGTGTTCGCGGGGAGCCAGAAGGCCCTCGGCGCGCCGCCCGGCCTCGCGGTGCTCACGGCGAGCCCGGCCGCCCAGGCGGCGCACGCGGCGCGGACGCGCCCGGTCGCGTCGATGTACGCCGATTTCGCGGAGTGGCTCCCGATCATGCGCGCGTACGAGGCGGGCACCCCGTCGTACTTCGCGACGCCCGCGGTGAACCTCGTGCGCGCGCTCGACGTCAGCCTTGCCTCGCTGCTCGAGGAGGGAATGAGCGCGCGCGTCGCCCGTCACGCGCGGACGGCGGCGGCGTTCCGCGCGGGGGCGACGGCGCTCGGCCTGACGGGGCTGCCGGCGCGCCCTGAGCTCGCGGCGCACACGCTCTCCGCGCTCCGCTACCCCGCGGGCGTGGACGGCGCGCTCGTCGGACGCGTGCGCGAGCGAGGCGTCACGGTGGCGGGTGGCCTGCACCCCGCGCTGAAGGCCACCTACTTCCGGGTCGGGCACATGGGCGCGGTGAGCCCCTCGGACATCGTCGCGGCGGTCGCGGCAGTGGGCCGCGCGCTCGCGGCGTCGGGGCACGCCTGCGATCCTGGGGCCGCGGTGGCCGCCGCGACGCGGGCGCTCGACGCGTGAGCCCGTTCGCGGCGGGGACGATCGGCGGGGCCGTGGTCGTCGTGGGCCTCGCGCGCGCGCTGCGAGGCCGGTTCTACGCGGTCTTCTCGGCGGTGCTGCTCACCGTCCACGGCCTCGCGGCGTGCGCGCTGTTCCCCCACGTGGGCGCGCTCGCGCCGGCGTTCGTCGCGCTGCACGCGACGCTGTACATCAACCTGCTGTCGCTCGTGTGGGCGAGGCCGCGACCGCTCGCGTTCCGGCTGCTGGTGTCGTGGCCGAGCGCGGTCTTCGCGGCCGGCACCTTCGTCGCGCTGCCGTGGGCGGTCGCGGTCACGGCGGGGGCTGCGCCGAGGCTGCTGTGGCTGCCGTACGTGGTCGCCGCGCTCGGCTTCGTCGACACCTGGTGCCCGCGGCGCTCCGTGGTGCGCGTCGCGATCGACGGGCGCGACGCGGGTGGCCTCGCGCGCGCGCGCCCGTCACGCGCCGAGCTCGAGCGGCCGCTCCGGCTCGCGCAGCTCACCGACACGCACCTCGGGCCCTTCCAGTCGCCGGCGCGCCTGCGTCGCATCGTCGAGCGCCTGGTGGCGTCGCGCCCCGACCTCGCGCTCCTGACGGGCGATTTCTTGACGATGGAGACGCACGCGTCGGAGGCCGAGCTCGCGTACGCGCTCGCGCCGCTGAGGGCGCTCCCCGGGCGCGCGTTCGCGTGCCGAGGCAACCACGATCTCGAGGCGCCGCGGACGGTCGCCGGCGCGCTCGCGGCGGCCGGGGTGCGGCTGCTGATCGACGAGGCCGAGGTCGTCGAGACGCCGGCGGGGCGCGTGCAGATCGTCGGCCTCGACTACCACCTCCGAGATCGGGCAGCGCGCATCGCCCGCGCGCTCGAGGCGTTCCCGCGCGAGCCTGGCGCGCTGCGGCTCGTGTTGCTGCACCACCCGGGCTCGTTCTCGCTGGTGCCCGACGGCGACGCCGATCTCGTGCTGTCGGGTCACACGCACGGCGGGCACGTGGGGCTCGTGTCGCTCGGCCTGCCGCTGACCGTGCTCGGCCTCCTCTCACGCATCCCCGATCACGGCCTGTGGGCGCGCGGCAAGAACCGCCTCTACGTGCACCGCGGGACGGGGCACTACGGGTTCCCCATCCGCCTCGGCGTCCCCGCGGAGGAGAGCGTGCTCGAGGTGGAGTGGTGCGCCTGAGCCGCGCGCTCGCGGCGTGCGTCACGGCGGGCGCGCTGCTCGCGCTCGGGTGCGAGCGACGCGCGCCGACGACCGATCGGACAGCGCCCACGGCGCCGGTCGATCCGCTCGTGCAGGCCGGGGCGGCCACGTTCGCGCGGTACTGCGCGCTCTGCCACGGCGCGGACGCGAAGGGCTACGCCGCCGACCACGCGCCGTCGCTCGTGTCCTCGACCTTCCTCGAGAGCGCGAGCGACGACTTCCTCGCGGGCAGCATCGAGCGCGGCCGCCCCGGCACCGCGATGGCCGGCTACGCGAAGGCGCGCGGCGGGCCCCTCGGCGACGAGGAGGTGCGCGGCGTCATCGCGTTCCTGCGCTCGAAGGGCCCGCGCCTCGCGGAGACGCCGCTCGCGCCCGCGCGCGGCACGGCCGTGTGGGGCGAGGAGCTGTACCAGCGCGAGTGCCAGACCTGCCACGGCACGCGCCTGCGCCGCGGCACGGCGCCCTGGCTCGCGAACCCGGAGTTCCTGGCGCTGGCGAGCGACGAGTTCCTCCGGCACGCCGTCACGCGCGGGCGCCCCGGCACCGACATGCGCGCGTTCGCGGGCGCGCTCCACCGCGAGCAGATCGAGGATCTCGTCTCGATGCTCCGCGCGTGGCAGACGACGCCGCCGGAGCCGCCGCCGCTCCCGCCCGCGATGCCCGGCATGGAGGGCCCGATCGTCATCCACCCGGAGGGCAAGGCGCCGACGTGGAAGGCGCGCGACGGCAGGTTCGTCGCCATCGACGACGTGAAGCGCGCCCTCGACGAGCGCCGGCGCATGATCATCCTCGACGCCCGCGCGACGTCCGACTGGCTGCAGGTCCACGTGAAGGGCAGCGTGTCCGCGCCGTACTACGAGCCCGCGCGCCTCGACGCCGTGCCCGACGACGGCACCTGGGTGCTCGCCTACTGCGCGTGCCCGCACCACGCGTCCGGCGTGGTCGTCGACGAGCTGAAGCGGCGCGGCTACCCGAACGTCGCCATCATGGACGAGGGCATCCTCGAGTGGCAGAACCGCAAGTACCCCGTCGTCCGCGCGAAGGGCGCCTCGCCCCCGCCGGCGCCCCCGCGGCGCTGAGCCTGGGGGGCTGAACACCCGTCTAGCGACGCGCGCGGAGCGGCCCGCCCGCCTTGACCTGCGAGCTTTTCCGACTAGGGTGCGCGGGCTCAGTCGCCCGACCGACGGGGCGAGAAGAGACAAGCCATGCGCGACATCATCAAGATGACCTGCGGCAAATGCGGCCGCGCCAACTACGCCACGACGAAGAACAAGCGGACGATGACCGAGAAGCTGGAGATGAAGAAATTCTGTCCGGCCTGCCGCGGTCATCACCCGCACAAGGAAGGCAAGATCTCGAAGGGCTGAGCCGAGCCCTGCCTCGTCAGCGGCCGGTTTGCGCCGGCCGCGCCCCGCGTGCGACACTCCATCGGCGCCGCGCGCAAGCTCCCCGTGGTTCCCCACGAGCCTCGACCTTCGCCCCCTCCCGGGGGTAACCCCGCACCGAGGAGGACGCGATGATCTTCGACTGGGCTTCGGGCCTGTTCTCGAATGATCTCGCGATCGATCTCGGGACGGCGACGACGCTCATCTACGTGAAGGGCAAGGGGATCGTCTCCTGCGAGCCCTCGGTCGTGGCCGTCTCGCGCGACGGGCGCGGCGGCAAGCGCGTGCTCGCGGTCGGCCGCGAGGCGAAGGAGATGCTCGGGCGCACGCCGGGCAACATCCAGGCGGTGCGCCCGCTCCGCGACGGCGTCATCGCGGACTTCGAGATCACGGAGACGATGCTCCGTTATTTCATCGACAAGGCGACGACGCGCCGCACGCTCGTCAAGCCGCGCATCATCATCTGCGTGCCCTTCGGCATCACCGAGGTCGAGAAGCGCGCCGTCAAGGAGAGCGCCGAGGGCGCGGGCGCCCGCGAGGTGTACCTCATCGAGGAGCCGATGGCCGCCGCGATCGGCGCCGGGCTCCCCATCACCGAGCCGTCGGGCAACATGGTCGTCGACATCGGCGGCGGCACGACGGAGGTCGCCGTCATCTCGCTCTCGGGCATCGTCTACTCCCAGAGCGTCCGCGTCGGCGGCGACAAGATGGACGAGGCCATCGTTGCCTACATGAAGCGCAAGTACAACCTCGCCATCGGCGAGCAGACGGCCGAGCGCATCAAGGTCACCGTCGGCAACGCCTACCCGCTCGACCAGGTGCAGACGGTCGAGGTGAAGGGCCGCGACATGGTCGCCGGCATCCCGAAGACCGTGCTCGTGAACAGCGACGAGATCCGCGAGGCGCTCACCGAGCCGACCAACGCCATCGTCGAGTCGGTGCTGCTCGCGCTCGAGCGCACGCCGCCCGAGCTCGCCGCCGACATCGTCGACAAGGGCATCGTGCTCACGGGCGGCGGCGCGCTGTTGCGCAACCTCGACGTGCGCCTGCGCGAGGAGACGCTGCTGCCCGTGATGGTGTGCGACGACCCGATCAGCGCCGTCGTGCTCGGCAGCGGCAAGACGCTCGACCACATCGAGCTGCTGAAGCAGGTCACCATCGCGTAGCCGGCCTGCGCCCCCCGAGAGCAGTCCTTGTTCGGAACCACGTGGCACAAGCTGAAGCCGTACCGAGACGTCGGGGTGGTCATCCTCGCGTTGTTCGTGCCGTTCTTCGTCCTGCGCACCCACATCCGCGACCCGGAGAAGTGGAGCGACTTCGACCGCGGCGTCGTGCGGATCACCTCGGTCGTCGAGTTCGCGGCGGCGTGGGCCGCGCGCGGCGTCTCCAACCTGTGGGGAGACTACGCGTACCTCGTCGACGTCAAGACCGACAACAAGCGCCTCGCGTTCGAGAACGCCCGGCTCACCGAGCGGGTGCGCCTGCTCGAGCAAGAGGAGGTCGAGAACCGCCGGCTGAAGCGCCTGCTCGGCCTGCGCGAGTCGCTCGGCGGCGACGTCGTCAGCGCGCACGTCATCGGCAAGGACGTCTCCGACTACTTCCGCGTGATCCGCCTGTCGCTCGACCGCGGCGGCAAGGACGTGAAGAAGGAGATGCCCGTGATCACGCTCGGCGGCGTCGTCGGGATCGTGCAGCGCGTGTCGGGCGACACGGTCGACGTGCGGCTGGTCGTCGACGCCGACAGCGCCGTCGACGTGGTGGTCGAGCGGACGGGCGCCCGCGGCATCGTGCGCGGCACGACCGACCTCTCTCGCTACCACTTGAAGGTCGAGTACGCGCAGCGCACCGACGAGGTCGACGTCAACGATCTGCTCGTGACGAGCGGCGTCGGGCGGCGGTTCCCGAAGGGCATCCCCGTCGCGCGCGTCACCAAGGTCATCAAGCGCGACTTCGGCATCTACCAGGATCTCGAGGCCGCCCCGACGGTCGATTTCTCGCGCCTCGAGGAGGTGCTCGTCCTCACGACGCCGCCGCAGGACAGGGACGGCGCGCCGCCCGCCGGCAAGGTGCGCTGATGCGCAACACGGCGTTCGTGCTGGTGGGCCTCGCGTTCCTCGTGCTGCAGGCCAACCTGTTCCGGCTGCTGTCGCCGGCGGCGTCCCTCGTGCGGAGGCTCACCGAGGACGCCGAGTGGGGGCGCGGGGCGGCCATGTTCGTCGCGTCGTGCCTGACCACACCCAACCTGCTCCTGCCGCTCATCGTGTTCACCGGGGTGCACGAGTACTCGCTGTCCCGCGGCGCGATGCTCGCCTTCGTGCTCGGGTACGCGCTGGACTTGTTCGCCGCCGCTCCGGTAGGTTTGTTCACTTTCGCGAGCGTCGCGGTGTTCGTCATCTCTCGCATCGCGGGCGTGCGCCTCGCGGCGCAGACGAAGCTCACCCAGCTCGCGCTCGCGTTCGCCTTCGCGCTCACCCAGGGCGTCATGGTGATGGTGCTCGTGGCCATCTTCCACAAGGATCCGTACGTCGCGCGCGCGATGGTGCCGAGGCTCCTGCCGTCCGCCATCTCGACGGCGCTCGCGGCGCCGCTCGTGTTCCGGCTGGCCGAGCGGGTGCACACCGCGACGATGACGGTGCCGCGCGCCTCCGAGGGCGCCGCGAGATGAACCTCGGCAACCGCGCGGACACCGGCGAGCTCCGCAAGCAGTTCAAGTTTCACGCGCTGTTCGTGGTCGCGGCGTTCCTGTTGTTGATCGGCCGGCTGTTCTACCTGCAGGTGCTGCAGCGCGACGAGTACCAGGCGGAGGCGAAGGAGAACATCGTCCGACGCGTCACGCTCGCGACGACCCGCGGCGTGGTCCGTGACAGCCAGGGCAAGGTCATCGCCTCCAACCGACCGGCGTACAGCGTCTACCTCGTGCCGATGCTGAAGGTCGATCGCAAGCTCGTCTGCATCACGGAGACGGAGGTCTGGAGCAAGGTGGTGTCGTACCTGTCGCTGCCACAGGACGAGCGCCTGCGCGCGGAGAAGAAGCTCGGCGAGATCTGCGCCGATCCGCGCAGCGATCCGCGGGCCCGCAAGTTTCAGCAGTTCTTGCTCCGCGAGGACATCGGGCGAGACGTGGTCGCCACGCTGGAGACCCACGCGTCCGAGCTGCGCGGGGTCGACGTCGCGCCGGCCCCGGTGCGCTACTACCCGTACGGCGAGCTGTCGGCGCACATCCTCGGGTACATGGCCGAGGTCGACGCCGAGCTGCTCGCGCGGCTCCGCGCCGCCGGGTACACGGAGGGCGATCGCATCGGCGCCGCGGGCGTCGAGCGCGCCTGGGAGAGCTACCTGCGCGGCCAGCGCGGCTGGGAGAAGGTCATCGTCGACGCGCGCAACCAGCGGCGCAGCGGCCCCGACGCGGAGCGGCTGCTCGACGAGCCGCGATCGCTGCAGCCGGTGCCGGGCCGCGATCTGCGGCTGTCGCTCGACATCGAGCTCGTCGACGCGATCGACCAGGCGATGCGCGGGCAGATCGCGGGCTCGGTCGTGGTCGTCGACGTGCGCACGGGGCGCGTGCTCGCGCTCTACTCGAAGCCGAGCTTCGATCCGAACATCCTCTCGGGCGGGTCGGGGAAGCAAGCCATCCGCGACGCGTTCCGCCGCCTGTACGGCGATCCCCTGTTGCCGACGCTCGACAAGACGATGAGCGGATCGTACCCGCCGGGCTCGACGTACAAGCCCTTCACGGCGCTCGCGGCGCTCGAGCCGCCGTCGGCCGACCCCTCGCGCCCGCAGAGGAGCGTGCTCGACCCGCGCACCCGCGTGAACTGCCGCGGGTTCATCAACTACGGCAAGCGCCTGTTTCGCTGCACACACGTGCACGGGCCCGTCGACATGCGCCAGGCGATCGTCCAGTCGTGCAACGTCTATTTCTACGAGATCGCGGACCGCCTGGCGACCTCGCTCGGCGGCTCGGGGTTCGGGCTCGACGCCCTCGCGCACTGGGGGATGATGTTCGGCCTCGGGCAGAAGACGGGCATGGGCGCCAACCCGGAGTCGGCCGGGCGCATCCCCACGTACACCTGGTACACGACGCACTACAAGGGTCAGTTTCGCGGCGGGTTCACGCTGAACGCGGCCATCGGCCAGGGCGCGACGACCGTGAGCGTGCTGCAGCTCGCGCTCGCGTACGCCGCGCTCGCCAACGGCGGCACGCTCTACCAGCCGCAGCTGGTGCGCGCGGTCGAGACGAGCGACGGCGCCATCGTCCAGGACTTCTCCCCCCGCGTGAAGCGCCGCATCGAGATGAGGCCCGAGCACTGGCGCCTGATCGTCGACGGCCTCCGCGGCGTGGTGCAGGAGGCGGAGGGCACGGCGCACAGCGAGCGCCTCGCGGACGTCGAGATGTCAGGGAAGACCGGCACCGCACAGACCTCCCACAAGGGTGTGCACGGAGAGGACGCGAGCCGCGTCTGGTATTTCAACCGAGACCACGCGTGGTTCGCCGGGTTCTCCCCGTCGCGCGCCCCGGAGATCGCCGTCGCGGTGCTGATCGAGCACGGCGGCGCCGGCGGCAAGAACGCCGCGCCCGTCGCTTTCTTGGCGGCGCGCGCCTACCAGAAGCTCACCTCCGAGCGCCTCGCGGCGAAGGCGTCGCCGCCGCCGCCGCCGAAGCCCACCACGCCGTCCGACAAGCGACCGAAGGGGCGCCCCAAGAAGCGATGAGAGACCTGCGCGATCGGCACCTCGACCGGACGGGAGACTACTTCGACTGGCCGCTCTTCATCGCGACGATGATCGTGATGGTGATCGGCGAGGTGAACCTCTACTCGGCGACGAGCGTCTACCAGAAGTCCCGCGCGGATCTCTACGTCAGCCAGCTGTACTTCCTCGTCGCGGGCGGCGTCATCGCCACCTTCATGTTCGTCGTCGACTACCGACACTTCGAGCGCTGGGCCTACTTCCTCTACGGGTTCGGGGTGCTGACGCTCGGCCTGGTCTTCGTGCTCGGCAAGGACATCCGCGGGTCGAGCCGCTGGATCAACGTCGGCGGGTTCGGGTTCCAGCCGAGCGAGTTCATGAAGATCTGGCTGGCGCTCGCGCTCGCCAAGTACTTCCACGAGGCGCCCCGGTCCGACCAGCCGAAGACCCTGCGCGAGCTGGGGATCCCGGCGGCGATGACGATCGTGCCGTTCTTCCTCATCCTCCGACAGCCCGATCTCGGCACGGCGCTCATCGTCGGGCTCGTGGGGTTCAGCATCACGGCGCTCAACCGGGTGCGCTGGCGGAGCATCGCGGCCTTGGTCGGGACCATCGGCGTCGCGCTGCCCATCGCCTACTCCAACCTGCAGGGCTACCAGCTGAAGCGCATCGAGACGTTCCTCAACCCGGAGAGCGACGTCACCGGCGCCGGCTACCACGCCCACCACGCCCGCATCGCCATCGGCAACGGTGGGGTGTTCGGGCAGGGGTACATGAAGGGCTCACAGAACCAGTATTACTTCCTGCCCGACCAGTACACGGACTTCCCCTTCCCCGTGATGGCCGAAGACTGGGGCTTCGTCGGCAGCGTGGTGCTGATCCTCGTCTACGCGTTCATCGTGCTCTGGGGCATCCGCATCGCCGCCCTGTCGCGCGACCGCTTCGGCGCGGTCGCGGCGATCGGTGTCTCCGGGATGATCTTCTGGCACGCGTTCTTCAACCTCGGCATGGTGACCGGCGTGCTGCCGGTCGTCGGCGTGACCCTGCCGCTCTTCAGCTACGGGGGCTCCTCGGTCATCACCATCCTGATGGGCCTCGGCCTGTTGCTGAACATCTCGGGGCGCAGGCCGCACATCGCGCCGCTGCGCACCGAGCGGATGACGTTCGCGAGGTGAGGCGCGCGGCTCACTTGCCGCAGTAGTGCCCGGCGACCCTGCGGATCCACTTGCCGGGATCGCCGTTGTCGACCTGGTAGTCGCACACCTTGGCGGGCCCGCCGAGCACCGCCTGGGCGCAGTAGTACCCGTAGACGTACGGCAGGCACGCGCCGCCCTTGTCGAACGTGACGTCGTCGCACTGATCGTCGCAGCTCAGGTCGCCGCACGTCGTGTTCGAGCAGTCGGAGGCGCAGGTGAGCTGGTGGTTGCAGTACGGCGTGAGGAACCCGGCGAGGCAGGCCACGTAGGCGTTCTCCCCGAAGAACTGGCTCGTGCACCCGTAGCAGGCGGCGTTGGAGGCCGAGAGGTGCTGGAAATACTCGCCGCACTCGGCGCTGTTGTTCTTGCCGTTGCTGCACGCGGCTTCCATGGCGTCGAGCTCGAAGGTGCTGCAGGTCTTCGACGGGGTCGCGGGCGGCGTCGCCGCCTGCGGGCTGCACCCGCCGTACGCCGCGGGGCACTTCGCGCCCGAGTCGCAGGCGAACCCCTTGCACTCTGCCCCGCCGGTGCACGTGGCGCAGACGGCGCCGAACTGCCCGCACGCGTCGTTGGCCGCGCCGGCCAGGCACTCTCCCGTCAGCGTGCAGCAGCCCGCGCAGTTGTCGGGGCCGCAGTGCTTGCCGGCGAAGCAGAACCCCTGTGGCGCGCAGTCTTGCCCCTCGGCGCCACAATCCTTGCACGCCTGACCCTTCTGTCCGCAGCTCGAGGTGGCCTTGCCGCCCACGCACTGCCCCTTCGAGTCGCAGCACCCGTCGGGGCAGGTGAGCGGCCCGCACGCCGGGAACGCTGCACAGTAGCCCCCTGGCTGGGCGCAGGTCGCCTGCGGACCGGCGCACGCCTCGCACGCCTTGCCGCTCGCGCCGCACTGCTTGGTCGTCGTCCCTGGCTGGCACGTCCCCGCGGCGTCGCAGCAGCCCGCGCACGTGGAGGCGGAGCACGGCGGCGGCGCCCCCTGGCACACGCCGGAGACGCAGCCCTTGCCGTCCGAGGCGCAGTTGGCACAGGCCGCGCCGCCCCCGCCGCACGCGTCGCTGGTGTCACCCGTGCGACAGTTCCCTGCGGCGTCGCAGCACCCCGTCGCGCACGTGGAGGCGTCGCAGGGCGGCTTGACGCCCGCGCAGACGCCCGACTGGCACGCGAAGCCGAGCTGATCACAGGCGAGGCACGTCGTGCCGTCCTTGCCGCAGGCGCCGATCGTTGTGCCCGGCCGGCACTGCCCGTCGGGCGAGCAGCAGCCGGGGCACGTCTCGGCACACTTGACCTGCGCGCTCCCCGCGCTCCCCGCGCTCGACGTGCCGCCGCTCGACGTGCCGCCGCTCGACGTGCCGCCGCTCGACGTGCCGCCGCTCGACGTGCCGCCGCTCGACGTCCCCCCGCTCGACGTGCCGCCGGCCGACGTCCCCCCGCTCGAGCTCCCGGCGCCGCCACCGTTGCCCGTGCCAGTGACAGCGGAGTCTTCCACCGAGCCTCCACAGGCGACGGCGACGAAGGTGAAGAGCACGGAAGCAATGGCAAAGTGGCGGGGGCGAATCATGGGGACCTCCGGCGGAAGGATGCACGAACTCCGCCGCCCCGTCGATCCTTCTTTGGCGCTCTGAGGGCAGGCGCGCGAGGCGGGCTCGTCGTCCTTCCACGGTTGGCGCCGCCCCTCCACTCCGCCCCTCGCGGCGTGCTCCCACTCATCCTCGCCAGGCAGGCGCTGGCCGGCCGCCCGGCAGAACGTCGCCGCTTGCGCCCAGTCCACACAATCGACAGGGCGCGCACTCCATCACGCAGACCAGTCCGTCCGCCCGGCGGCGCGCTCGGGCGGCGTGACGGCGTACGAGAGCGCGACCGTCTCGACCAGCACGAGCCGGTAGATCTCGTCGATCGCGTCGACCTCGGCGCGGTCGGCGAGTCCCTCGGTGGCGACCGAGACGTGGTCCCGCACGAACCTCATCACGTCCGGCTGCTCCATCGCCACGACGTCGTCCGTCTCGACCGGATCGTCGGGGGCGTCCCGCCTCAGCTCCGCGTCGAGCGCGAGGGAGGCCTCCACCGCGGCGAGATCGTCCTCCGAGACCTCACCGAGCCTCGCCCCGAAGAGCTCGTCGAAGCCGAGCCACACCGAGAGCGTGAGGAAGTACCCGAGCGAGAGCGCGACGTCGGGCATCGGCCGGGAGAGCGCGTCGGCGACCCTCGCGGAGAGCGGGGCCTGCGTCGACTCGAACCGCGCGAACGCCTCCTCGAACCGCGCCTCGCTCTCCTCTCCGTCGTCGGAGAGCTGGTCCTCCACGTCCTCCAGCGTGGCGGAGGTCACCCGGGCGAACGGCGGGACGGGACGGATCGCGGCGCGGCGGACCCACATGACGCCCTACCGTATCGGCTCGCCCCACGTCGCCCAAGCGCTCTTCGCGGAAGCGCCCTGGTCTGCGCGAAAATGAGCGAATTCATTGATTTCTTGGGCGCCTTCCTTGACTCGCGCCCCCCCCTCCCGTACCCCAGGGAGAGGCGCATGCTGGGTCACGTCGCTCCCGCCTACCTGACGGTCGCTCCCGCGAGGGGGAAGCACCTGGTCGGGCTCGCGCCCAGGGTGGCGCCCTCGGCGGTGCGGGTCCCACGGCCGGAGCTCGCGGCGCGGCCGATCCCGTTCGCGATGAAGCGCCCGCAGGTGTTCATCCACGAGGGCGTGCGCCAGGCGCTCGAGCGGCGGCTGGAGGTCGCGGCGGGCGCGCCCGCGGCGCTCCACGTCAACGACAACGTGCGCAGCGTCATCACGGTGAGGCGCAGGGCCGGGCAGCTGCGGGTCGGGGTGCACCACATGTTCCTCGACGCGTCGGCGAGCGTGCTCGGCGCGCTCGTGCGGTACGTCGTCGGCGGCGACCGCGACGCGTCGCTGCTGGTCGGGCGGTTCATTGACGCCCATCACCACCGCCTCCGCGCCGAGCGCGCGCCGTTCCGCCCGCTCCACACGAAGGGCCAGTGCCACGACCTGTCGCGGCTCTTCCAGCAGCTGAACGCGCGATACTTCGGCGGCACACACGACGCGCTCGTGTCCTGGGGCAAGAAGGCGCGATCCAGGCGGGCGCAGCCGCGCAAGTCGATCAAGCTCGGGAGCTACAGCGCGGTCGAGCGGCTCATCCGCATCCACCCGGTGCTCGATCGGCCGTGGGTGCCGCGGTACTTCGTGGAGTACGTGCTCTTCCACGAGATGCTCCACCACACGCTCGCGCGGAGTCAGTCGCGGCGGCTCCACACGCCGGAGTTCCGCGAGCGCGAGGCGCGCTTCGCCGCGTACGAGCAGGCGGTGCGGTGGGAGCGGGCGCACCTCGCGCGGCTGCTGCGGGCGTGATCGCGGGTGGCTGACCCCCGCGCGAAGGTGCGCGCCCGGCTCGCGATGGAGACCGGTCGCATCGAGAAGCAGGCGCCGCTCGCCGTCGCGCTCGCGTATCCGTCGCCGTACCCGGTGGCGATGTCGAGCCTCGGGTTCCAGCGGATCTACCGCGCGCTGCAGGAGGCGCCGGGCGTCATGTGCGAGCGCGTGTTCCTGCCCGACGATCTGCGCGATCCTGGCCCGGGCGCGACGACGTACGAGTCCGGGCGCCCGCTCGCGGCGCACCGCGTCGTCGCCGTCAGCGTGGCGTACGAGCTCGAGGTCGCGGGGCTCGCGCAGCTGCTCCTGCTCGCGGGCGTGCCGCCGCTCGCCGAGGAGCGTCGGGAGTCGCACCCCTTCGTGCTCGCGGGCGGGCCGCTGACGTTCTCGAACCCGCTGCCGCTCTCGCCCTTCGTCGACGCTGTCGTGATGGGCGAGGCCGAGGGGATGATCGCCGACGTGTGCCGCGTCATCGACGACGCGCCCACGAAGGCCGCCGCGCGGGCCGCGCTCGCCGCGATGCCGCACGTCTTCGTCCCCGAGCTCCACGGGAGCGAGCTACCCGACAGCGCGAAGGCCGACGCGTCTCTCTTGCCGGCGTGGGGGCCGATCCGCACGCCCGACACGGCGCTCTCGGGGATGTTCCTGATCGAGGCCGAGCGCGGGTGCTCGCGGCGGTGCACCTACTGCGTGATGAGGCGCTCGACGAACGGCGGCATGCGGCTCGTCCCCCCCGAGGTGATCCTCGAGCGCGTGCCGCGCGACGCCGACAAGGTCGGGCTGGTCGGCGCGGCGGTCAGCGACCACCCGAAGATCGTCGAGCTCGTCGAGTCCTTCACCGCGCGCGGCGCGAGCGTGGGGCTGTCGAGCCTCCGCCCGGATCGCCTGTCGGACGCGTTCGTCGGGGCGCTCGCCCGGAACGGCGCGCGCGCGCTCACGACCGCGATGGACGGCGCGAGCGAGCGGCTCCGCGGGACGCTCGAGCGCAAGGCGAAGGAGACCCACCTCGTGCGCGCGGCGGAGCGGGCCAAGGCGCACGGGATGACCCGCCTGAAGCTCTACCTGATGGTGGGGCTGCCCACCGAGACGGGTGAGGACATCGACGAGTGCGTGCGGTTCACGACCGAGCTGTCGCGCATCTTGCCGCTGTCGCTCGGCATCGCGCCGTTCTGCGCGAAGCGGAACACCCCGATGGATGGCGCGGGGTTCGCCGGCGTCGACGTCGTCGACGATCGCCTCGACAGGCTACGCCGCGGGCTGCGCGGCCGCGTCGAGGTGCGCGCGACGAGCGCGAAGTGGGCGTGGGTCGAGTACGTGCTCGCGCAGGGGGCGGCCGCCGAGGGGCGCGCGGTGCTGGAGGCCGTGCGCGACGGCGCGTCGTTCGCGAGCTACAAGCGCGCCTTCGCGCGGCTCCCCGCGTCGCGCGAGCGGCGCCGCCTGCGCGTGGTTGAGGTAGAGGACCGCCCCGCGTGACCCAGAAGAGCCTCGTGCAGCTCGGCTTCATCGCGCTCTCGGCGCTGGCGGTGTATTTCTTCGTGTCGATGGCGCGCGACGCCGACGCGCGCGGCGCGTGCACGTCGGTGTGCCTGCTCGGCCCCGCGTACGCGAACCAGAACCGCAGCCTCCCGACGTTCGAGCTCCCGGATCTCGACGGCAAGCGCGTGTCGTCGGCCGAGCTGCGCGGGCGGGTGACGGTGCTCAACTTCTGGACGAAGACCTGCCGCCCTTGCCTCGAGGAGATGGGCTCGCTCGACGAGCTCGCCGAGATCGTCCAGCGCGAGGGGCTCGCGGTCGACATCGTCACGATCAACACCGACGCCTCGGCCGACGACGCGAAGACCACGCTGGCGGCGGTGCTCGGGCGGGCGCCAAGGTTCAAGACGCTGGTCGATCCGGACGCGGCGGTCGTGTTCGATAAATTCGGGACGCGGCTGTACCCGGAGACGTGGCTCATCGATCCCGCCGGCGTCATCCGGCTGCGCGTCGACGGCGCCCGCGAGTGGTCGAACCCCATCGTGCTCGACGTGCTGCGGGCGCTCGGCCGGCCGGGCGGCGGGTGCGGGATCACGTTCGACGCGGGCAAGGCGCACGGGCAGCACCGCGGGCTGTGCGGCGGCGACGATGACCGCTGAGCCCGTCGGCGTCTGCGTGTTCTGCGGATCGGCGGCGTCGCCGCGCTACCTGTCGCTGGCGCGCGAGCTCGGCGCGGCCCTCGCGCGGCGCGGCGCGCGGCTCGTCTACGGGGGCGCGACCGTCGGGCTGATGGGCGCGGTCGCCGCGGGCGCGCTCGAGGCCGGCGGCGAGGCGTGGGGCGTCCTGCCCGAGGGGCTGCGCGCGCGCGAGGTGGGGCACCTCGGCCTCACGCGCCTCGAGATCGTCCCTGACATGGCGACGCGCAAGGCGCGGATGGACGAGCTGTCGCGCGCGTTCGTCGTGCTGCCGGGCGGGTTCGGCACGCTCGACGAGTGGTTCGAGATGCTGACGTGGCAGCTGCTCGGCCTGCACGACAAGCCGTCCGTCGCGCTCGATCCCGACGGCTACTACGACGGGCTGTTCGCGTGGGCCGAGCGCGCCGCGGCGGACGGCCTGCTCGCCGCTCGCCCTCACGCCACGCTGCGCCGCGCGACCTCGATCGACGCCGCGCTCGACGCGGTGCTCGGGTGAGCCAGGGTGAGCGCCTCCGGCTCCCGCGCGGCGCGCTCGCGCACGTGCGCGCGGCAGACCCCCGCGTGGCCGCGATGATCGACCGCGTCGGCAGGTTCGATCTGCGCGTGAGCCGCGGCGAGCCCCACCTCGCGTCGCTCTTGCGGTCGATCGTGTACCAGCAGCTGTCGGGCAAGGCGGCGGCGACGATCCACGGGAGGTTCCTCGCGCTCTTCGGGGGCGCGACGCCCGCCCCCGAGGAGCTGCTGCGCCAGCCCGTCGAGGCGCTGCGAGGGGCGGGGCTCTCGGAGGCGAAGGCGAGGAGCGCGCGGGATCTCTGCCAGCGCGTCGTCGACGGATCGCTCGCGCTCGACGCGCTCGACGCGCTCGACGACGATGCCGTGATCGCAGCGCTCGTGCCGGTGCGCGGCATCGGGGTCTGGTCGGCGCAGATGTTCTTGATCTTCCACCTCGGCCGGCTCGACGTGTGGCCGACGGGAGATCTCGGCGTGCAGAAGGGAGCCGCCGCCGTCTTCGAGACGCGCGGGCTGCCGACGCCCGAGCGCATGGCGCGGCTCGGCGAGCCGTTCGCGCCGTACCGCACGGTGCTGACGCACTACCTGTGGCGCTCGCTCGACGCCGCGTAAGTTCGCGAGGCTCGGGCGATCATGGCGCGTCCGCGCGCGACGGGCCCGCGGGGCGCGGGCGAGCGCGCTGCGGATGGGGAGCACGAACACCCGATCGATCGCGACCCTGCGCTCGGCCGCGGGGGGCAGGCTCGGGCTGTGCTCGAGCAGCGCGACGTCCTCGCGCACGGCGAGCTCGGCGCGCGCGCCGCCCGTCGGCAGATCTCCCGGCGCGAGCGGCGAGGAGAGCGCCGGCAGGATCGAGACGAGCGCGACCTCGGCCTCGCCCTGTCGCACGTAGGTGGCCTGGCACACGGTGTCGACGCCGCCGAACCCGCGCTCGCGGAACAGCGTCGCGCGCCAGCGGAGGGGCTGGTCGAGATCGAACCGCAGCGGGCCGCTGGACAGCGCGCCGTCCGCGAGCGTCAGCACCTCACCCTGCGCGTCCGTCGAGAACACGCGCGACGGCGCCGCGGGATCGCGCGCCACGAGCCCGCGCACGAGCTCCGCGAGCTCGAGGCCGGACAGCGAGAGGGGGAGGCCGTCCGGCGCGGCGGACGAGAGCGCGCGCTCATCGCTCGCGACGGTGAACATGCGCGGCAGCCCGCGGAGCGACGCGCACCCCGCCGCCACCTCTGCGCCCACGTAGGCCGCGTGCTCGGACGTCGTGACGACGAGGGCCACGCGCGTGCGCGCGCGGTTCGCGAGGAGCGTCACCCCGAACGGCCCCGCGAGGCGGACGAGCGAGATCGGCGCGCCCCCCGCGCCGTCGTGGAACACGAGCGCGTCGCCGCAGATCTCGACGCCGCGCGGCCGCGGCGGGCTCGGCGCCGGCGCGGGATCCTCTGCGCGCGCGCGCCTGCCGGCGAGCCACCAGCACGCCGCGACCAGCGCGACCAGCGCGGCGGCGAGCGACGCGGCGAGGCCCATCAGATCCAGAACTAGCAGCCGGCCCGACGCCGCGCACGCCGCGATCACGCTCGGGGAACAATCGACGCTCGGGTAGCCTCTCTCCCCGCCATGCAGAGAGAGATCAGGATCGCGCTCGCGCTCGGGTGCTCGCTCGTCGTCGGGTGCGCGTCGGCGCCGCGCGCCGAGCCCGTGACGCCGGGCGCGCCGCCGCCCGAGACGAAGGTGGGCACGACGATCGTGGCGGCGGGCGACGTCGGCACCGCGACGGAGCTGTTCGAGCGCGGGAAGAAGCAGCTGCTCGAGGAGCGCTTCAAGGAGGCGGCCGCGACGTTCGATCTCGTCGAGCGCGGGGAGCCGCGCGGCAAGCTCGCGCCGCAGGCGTTGCTGCACGCGGGGCTCGCGTACGAGGGCGCCGGCGACAAGGCGACCGCGGAGGCGCGCTACCGGGCGCTCGTCGACGGCCACCCGAAGGACGAGCTCGTGAAGCTCGCGTGGCTGCGCCTCGGGCGCATGAGCGTCGGGGCGAGCGCGTGGAAGGACGCCAAGGCCAGCGCGGACGCCCTGCTCGCGCGGGCCGATCTCACGGTGATGGAGGCCATCGAGGCGAACGGCCAGAGGGCGCTCGCGCTCGCGTCCGAGGGCGAGCTCGACCAGGCGGCGAGGTCCGTCGAGCACGCGCGCGACCTGATGGAGAAGCACCACATCGGCGAGGTCGGGCGCGTGCCGCACGAGGTGGCGCAGGTGTTCTTCGCGCTCGGCGAGGTGCGCCGGGAGAAGAGCGAGAAGATCAGGTTCGAGCCGCCGCCGGCGAACTTCGGCGCGGTGTTCGAGGAGCGCGCGCAGGGCCTGCTCGACGCGCAGGCGGCGTACACCGACGCGATGCGCGCGACCGATCCGCTCTGGGCGGCGATGGCGGGGTTCCGCGTCGGGCAGCTGTACCGCGCGCTGCACGCCGACGTGATGGTGCTGAAGCTGCCGGTGACGGCGAAGACCGAGAAGGACAGGCAGCTCTTCGAGGGCGCGATGCGGCTGCGCTACCGCGTGCTGCTGGAGAAGGGCCTGAAGATGATGGACGCGACCGTGCGGATGAGCGAGCGCGTCGGCGAGGAGAGCGCGTGGTCGGCGCGCGCGCGCACGGCGAAGGCGGAGCTCGAGCAGCAGATCGCGGAGCAGAACGCCTTCCTGAAGAAGCTGCCGGTGAGCGAGGCCGACCTCCGCAAGCTGCTCGAGGATCTGCAGAAGAAGCGCGCCGACGAGGCCAAGTAACCCGCAGAAATCACCGCATTTCTGGCAGACTTGGTGAGGCTTGCTAGGGTTGGCGGCGTTGGCTCGCCTGAGCGAAGCGCCCCCGCCGCCCTCCTCGAAGCCGCGCGCGCGGCCGACGCCCCCTCTGCACGCCGAGGACTGGCTCGCGCTCGCGATGAACGCGGCGTCGGCCGAGGAGCGGAGGCGCCTGGCGCGACGCGGCCTCGCGCAGCGCGCGCCGCTCGACAGGACGACCCAGGCGATGCTGCTCCGGCAGGTGTACCTCGGCAGCTTCGAGCTCGGGCAGCTGCGGCGCGCGTACACCGCGGCGGAGCAGGCGATCGACACCGGCGTGATGCCCGACGTGATGCACGCGGACGCCGCGCGCGCCGCGACCGCGCTCGGCTGGGGCGATCGCGCCGTCGAGCACCTGCGCACGGCGGCGAGATCGTCGCCCGCGAGCCGGCGCGCCTTCCACTTCTGGACGCTCGGCAGCACGCTGCTGCTGCTCGGGCGCGCGGCGGAGGCCGAGGGGGCCCTCGAGCGCGCCGTGCGCTGGGGCTCGACCGACAAGCCGCTCTACCGCGCGCACGCGACGCTCGCGCGGCTCGCGGCGGGCGAGGCGGTGCGCGACGCGCGGCGCGTCTACAACCGGCTGGCGGAGGCGCCGTGCGGCCACGGCTACGGGCGATACGTGCTCGGGATGCTGGCGCTCCACCTCGGGGAGGTGGAGGTCGCGCGCGAGCACCTGACCGCCTTCCTCGCGCGGACGCGCGCGTCGCGCCGCGCGATGCAGCTCGCGCTGGCCGGCGAGGTGCGCGAGGCCGAGCGGGGCCTCGGTCGCGCGCGCGGCCTGAACTGACCCGAGGGCGCGAGACGCGCGGGGAGAAGTTCGCTATCCGGCCCCGCGTGAAGCCCATCTCGCTGCCCGCGGGCACCACCGTCACGTCGTTCCTCGAGGAGGTGCTCGCGGCCGAGCACGCGACGCGCGTCACCGACGACGCCGCCGAGACCCACGTCATCCACGCGCGCGTCGACGGCCTCGGCGAGTTCACCGTCACCGTGCGCGGGCGCGAGCTCTCGGTCGAGCGCGGCCTCGTGGGCAAGGCGCAGCTCTGGGTCGCGACGGATCTCGCGTGCGCGGAGCGGGCGCTCGCGGACGCGCTCGGTGACGGCGCGCTCCTGCCCGACGTGCGCGATCCGTCGTCGGTGCCCGCGGTCACCGATCCGCGGCTCCTCCGGCGGTTGGCGATGGTGAGCGGCACGGTGCGCGCGGAGCTCACCGGCTTCGGCGACGCGCCGCTCTGGGTGGCGTTCGGCGCGGGGGCGAAGGCGTCCCGCATCGACGACGAGCGCACCGACGCCGAGGTGAGCGTGCCGATGAGCGTGCTCTCGCAGCTCTTGACGCTCTCGAAGCGCCCCGACGAGGCCCTGAAGGACGCCGCGGTGAAGACGAAGGGCAACCTCTTCGTCCCGATGCAGGTCGCGCTCGCGCTCGCGATCCTGCTGCCCGCCGGGCCGCAGCGATGAGCGCCGCGCGGCCGCGCGCGCTGTTCTTCGGCACGCCCGAGATCGCGGTCGACGCGCTGTCCGCGCTCTCGCGCCTCTGCGACGTCGCGCTCGTGATCTGCCAGCCCGACAAGCCCGTCGGGCGCGCGCAGGCGGTCGAGGCGCCCGCGGTGAAGCGCCGCGCGGAGGAGCTCGGCCTCCCGGTGCACCAGCCCACCAAGGTGCGCGTCCCCGAGTTCGCGGCGAGGCTCCGCGACCAGCGCGCCGACGTCGCGGTCGTGTTCGCCTACGGGCGCATCCTGACGGCCGAGGTGCTGCGCGCGCCGCGCCTCGGCTGCGTGAACCTGCACGCGTCGCTGCTGCCGAGGTACCGCGGCGCCGCGCCGATCAACTGGGCGATCGCCCGCGGCGAGGCGGAGACCGGCGGGTGCCTGATGCAGATGGACGAGGGGCTCGACACCGGGCCGGTGCTCGCGCGGCGCGCGCTCCCGATCGGCCCGGACGAGACGACGCCGGAGCTCGCGCGGCGGCTGTCGGAGCTGGGCGCCCGCCTGCTCACGGACGAGCTCCCGCGGCTCCTCGGCGGCGAGCTCTCGCCCTCCCCGCAGGACGACGCGCAGGCGACGTTCGCGCCCATCCTCACCCGCGCGCACGGCCTCATCGACTGGTCACGCCCGGCGCGAGAGGTGCACGATCTCGTGCGCGCGATGGTGCCCTGGCCGGGCGCCCACACCGCGCTCCGCGGCAAGGCGCTGAAGGTGCACGCGACGCGCGTGGTCGAGGGCGCGGGGTCGCCCGGCCTCGTGCTCCGCGCCGACAAGGGGGGCGTCGTCGTCGCGTGCGGAGCGGGCGCCGTGGAGCTGGTGACGGCGCAGCAGGAGGGGCGCAAGGCGCTCCCGGGCCGCGACCTCGTCGCGGGGCGCGCGATCGCGGTGGGCGACGAGCTCGGCGCCTCAGGGCCGGGCTTGACGTCGAGCGATCCACGCGGGAAGGAGCCCGCGCCTTCGGGCGGGTAGCTCAGGGGTAGAGCGCTGGCCTTACAAGCCGGATGTCGCAGGTTCGAGACCTGTCCCGCCTACCGAGATTTCCGCATCCTGTTCCCCATCCGGGCCGCTCCACGCGAGATCCCCCGCGGGCGGACCCCCTCGACCTGCGCCCGCCCCCGCGGGTACAACGCACCGGGTGAGCTCCGTGGTGGCGCAGATCGCGAAGGTCGCAGCGACGCTCGACGCGCGGTTCGTCGGCCGCGCAGAGGCCATCCGCGCGCTGCTCGTGTGCGTGGTCGCCGGCGAGCACGCGCTGCTCGTCGGGCCGCCCGGCACCGCGAAGAGCGGCCTCGTCCGCGCGCTGGCGGAGCTCGTGTCGGCCCGCACCTTCGAGGACCTCCTCACGCGCTTCACGGAGCCGAACGAGCTGTTCGGCCCCGTCGACATCCAGGCCTTCCGCGACGGCCGCTACGAGCGGCGCACCGAGGGGATGCTCCCCGAGGCGGAGATCGTGTTCCTCGACGAGGTGTTCAAGGCGAACAGCGCGATCCTGAACTCGCTGCTCACGCTGCTGAACGAGCGCGCGATCACCGTAGGCGGCAGGGTGCTGCGGTGCCCGCTCGTGTCGGTCATCGCCGCGAGCAACGAGGTGCCGACCGACGCCTCGCTCGACGCGGTGTTCGACAGGTTCTTGCTCCGCGTGCGCACCGACGAGCTCGAGTCGTTCCAGTTCGACGCGCTCGTCGCGCGCGGGCTCGAGGCGGAGGGGGCGCAGGCGCCCCTGCGGCCGGTCGTCGACCTCGCGTCACTCGCCCGGTTTCGCCGCGATTTCTCGGCGATCGCGCGGCCGAGCGCCGAGTGTTTGTCAACCTACAAAAGCCTGGTGTTCCAGCTCCGCGCCGAGGGCGTGCCGCTGTCCGACAGGCGCGTCGTGAAGCTGCTGAAGCTGCTGGTCGCGTCGGCGTGGATCGACGGGCGCCCGGGCCCGGACGACGGCGATCTCTGGGTCCTGCGGCACGTGTGGGCGACCGACGAGCAGCGATCGGTCGTGCTCGGCGTGGTCGATCCGACGCTCGAGGCCTTCTACGCGGAGGCGCCCGAGCGGCGGCGTGGCGGCGTCCCGGCGGCGGGCCTCGACGCGCTCGCGGCGGAGATCGAGCGCGCGCGCAGGGTGCTCACCGAGGGCTCGACGCCGACCGACGTGCAGCTCTTCGCCGAGCTGCGCGCGCTCGGCGAGGTGCGCGCGTCGCTCGCGGGGCACGCCGATCCACGCGCGCGGGAGCTCGAGCGCCGCGTGACGGCGCTGCTCGACGCGACGTTTCGCACCGGGAGGTTCGCGACGCTTTGACCGCCACCGTCATCACCGCGGTCGACGCGCGACCCTTCGACGCCGCGCTGCACGAGCCCTTCGGCATCGCGGGGGGCGCGGCCGACGTCGCCAGGAACGCGCTCGTCACGGTCGAGCTGTCGGACGGCACGCGCGGGTACGGCGAGGCGGCGCCGCTGCCGCCCTACAACGGCGAGACGCAGGCGCGGACGCTCGACGCGCTCGCCCTCGTGGCCCCGATCGCGCGTGGCGCGGACGCGCGCGCGTGGCGCGAGCTCGCCAGGGCGGTGGGCGAGCGCATCCCCCACGCGGGCGCGGCGAGGTGCGCGCTCGAGACGGCGGTGCTCGACGCGCTCACGAGGCGCGCGGGGATGCCGCTGTGGGCGCTGTTCGGAGGCGCGGCGCGCGCGCTCGAGACGGACGTCACCATCCCGACGGGCGACGTCGAGCACGCGGCGGCGCGGGCCGCGCGCTGGCGCGAGCTCGGGTTCCGGTCACTGAAGGTGAAGGTCGGCGCGGCGGGCGCGGACGACGCCGCGCGGGTCGAGGCGATCGCGCGCGCAGCCCCCGGGTGCGCGCTCACGCTCGACGCGAACGCGTCGATGACGGCGGACGCCGCGCTCGCGCTGCTGGCCGCGCTCCGCACGCGAGGCGTCTCGATCGCGCTCCTGGAGCAGCCGGTGGCGAAGGACGATCTGGCGGGCCTGCGCCGGGTCGCGGCGGGCGGGGCGCCCGTCGCGGCGGACGAGAGCGCGGTCGACGCGCGCGACGTCCCGCGGCTCGGCCTGACCGCGCCCCACGTCGTCAACGTGAAGATCATGAAGGCGGGGGTGGTCGCCGCGCTCGATCTCGCGATCGCCGCGCGCGCGCACGGCCTCGGGCTGATGATCGGCGGGATGGTCGAGACGCGGCTCGCGATGACGACCTCCGCGTGCCTCGCGGCGGGGCTCGGCGGGTTCTCGTACGTCGATCTCGACACGCCGCTGTTCTTCGTCGACGAGCCGTTCACGGGGGGATTCGAGCAGCGCGGCCCGCGCCTCGACCTCGCGGGGGTGACCGCGGGGCACGGCGTTCTGCCGGTAGGTGACTTGAGGTAGACGTTGGCGATGCCGCGCCGCACGCTCACCTTCGTCGCGCTCGCGCTCGCCGCGTGCGACGCGAAGGGCACGTCGACGGCGGCGCCCGCGCCGGCAGCCACCGCGTCGGCGCGCGCCCCGGGCCGCGGGGCCCCGAGGTTCGAGCACGCGCCGCCGGGCGCGGATTTCGCCGCGGTCGTGCGCGCCAGGCGCGACGCGGCCGAGGCCGACGGGCGACGCGTGCTCGTCTACGTCGGCGCGCCGTGGTGCGAGCCCTGCCAGCGGTTTCACCGCGCGGTCGAGGAGGGCAAGCTCGACGACCAGCTCGCGGGCCTCACCTTCCTCGAGCTCGACTCGGAGACCGACGGCGTCCGCCTGCGCGACGCGGGCTACGTGAGCAAGTACATCCCGCTGTTCGCCGTGCCGGGCCCCGACGGGCGCATGGCCCGCTCCATCGAGGGCTCGATCAAGGGCGACGGCGCGGTCGCGCAGATCACGCCGCGGCTGCTGCGGCTGCTCGAGGGGCTCCCCACCCGATGAAGATCGCCCGCCGTGCGCCGTCGCGCGTGGGCCGCCTGCTCGACGAGCCGCTCGCGCTCGGCGGCTTCGCGCCTCGGCGGCTCCGGGTGTACCTGCCGGCGGGCCACGACGAGCGCGATCTGCGCCCGCTCCTCGTGCTGTTCGACGGGCAGAACGTGTTCGATCACGCGTCGTCGTTCTCCGGTGGCTGGCTCGCGCACGAGGCCGTCGAGCGGCTCGCGCGTCGCCGCCCCCACCCCATCGTCGTCGGCGTCGAGCACGGCGAAGAGGCGCGCCTCAGCGAGCTGTCGCCGTGGCCCGTGAAGGGCCAGCCTGGCCGCGCGCGCGAGTTCGTCGGGGCGCTGGCGCGCGACGTCGTGCCCGCGCTGCGGCGTCGGTTCCGCATCGTCGACGGGCCGCTCGGCGTCCTGCTGGGCGGCTCTTCGATGGGAGGGCTCGCGGCGACGTACGGGCACCTGACGCACCCGGAGTCCTTCGGCGGCGCGCTCGCGATGTCGCCCTCGTTCTGGGTCGGCGCGACGCGCCTCCTGTCGCTCGTGCAGACGTGCCCGGCGCCGCCCGTCTCGCAGATCTACCTGGACTGCGGGCGCGCCGAGGGCGACGGCGAGCTCGCGCCGCTCGTCGAGCGCGTGGCCTCCGCGCTCCGCGCGCGTGGCTGGGGAGACGACCGCCTGTGCCTGCGCGTCGATCCGCGCGGCGCGCACTCCGAGTCCTCGTGGCGGCGCCGCCTCGTGCCGGCGCTCCGCTGGTTCTACCGCGCGGGATGAGCCCCACCGCGCGAGAGCGATCGGCCGCGCTCGCGCTGTTCGCCGTGATCGCGGCCGCGTTCACCTCGCCGCTGTTCGCGAGGCCGCTGCACCTCGGGCACGGCGACTGGCTGTGGTTCCACTTCACCTGGGACAGCGCGCGCCGGTCGATCGTGGGGTTCCACGAGCTGCCGTGGTGGAACCCCTACGCGTGCGGCGGCACGCTCGGCGTCGCGAACCCGCAGAGCTTCGGCTTCTCGCCGCTGTTCTGGCTGCTCCTGCCGCTGCCGACGGCACTGGCGATGAAAGTGTACCTCGCGCTCGCGGTCTTCCTCGCGCTGTGGGGGACGTGGGAGCTCGCGGTGCACCACCGCGCGGGCGGGCCCTTCGCGATCGTGGGCGCCGTGCTGTTCGGGTGCTCGGGGACGCTCGGCTGGCACATGAACGGCCAGACCTCGATGGCCGCGTTCGCAGGGCTCCCGTGGCTCGCGCTGTTCACGCGGCGGGCCGCGGCCGATCTCCGCTGGTCGCTCGCCGCGGGCGCGGCGCTGGCGACGATGACGCTGTCCGCGGGCGTGTACCCGACGGCGTTCGGCGCGCTGCTGGTGGGTGCGTTGACAGTGCTCTCGGTGGTCGAGCGGCCGCGCGCGTGGCGTCGCGCGCTCACGGCGGCCGGCGCGACGCTCGCCGCGTTCACCGCGTTCGCCGCTGTGAAGCTCGTGCCAATGTTGGAATTCTTGCGCGACCACGGGCGCCCGGTCGGCCGGGACGACGCGATCTCTCCGGCGCTGCTCTTGCCGATGCTGCTCGAGCGCCGGACGACCGAGACGCAGATCTGGCCGCACGGCGGGTACATCTACGCGTGGTGGGGCGAGTACGGGAACTACGTCGGCTGGACGGGCCTCGTCGTCGCGCTCACGCTCGCCGCCCTCTCGGGTCGCCGCGGTCGCCCGGTGCTCGCGCTCGCCGCGCTCGGGCTCGGCCTCGTGCTCGGCGATCACGGTCCGCTGTCGCCGTACGCGCTGTTGCGAGAGCTGCCGCTGTTCTCGTCGCTGCGCGTGCCGACCCGCCACTGGGTGCTGGTCGATCTCGGCGTCGCGCTCGCGGTGGCGATCGGGGGCGCGAGGCTCCGGCGGATGCGGAGACCGTGGGCGGTGCCCGTCTCCCTCGCGCTCTCGGTCGCGTCGGTGTGGCTCGTCGTCGACCTCGTCCGGACGAACGGCGTCGCCGTGTTCGCGGGGGCGATGCAGACCCCGCCGGCGCCTCCCGACCTCCCGCCCGCGCCGATCCGCCAGGTCCGCGGCGAGGCGCACGCGATGTACCGCTACCCGCCGCGCAACCTGGGGACGCTCGCGTGCTTCGACGAGGTCACGGTGGAGCTGTCACCGCGGCGCCGCGCGGGCGCTCCGAGCGAGGCGTGGGTCGATCCTCCGTCGACCGGCGCGGCGCGCGTGGTCGCGTGGTCGCCGAGCGCGCTCGTGCTCGACGTCGACGTGGCCGAGGGCGCGCGCGTGGCCGTCAACCAGAACGGCTACCGCGGCTGGCGAGTCGAGGGAGGCACGCTCGACGTGCGCGACCACCAGCTCGGAGCGCGCGTCCCCGCCGGGCGCCACCGCGTGCGGCTGTGGTACCGACCGCTCGGGTACCGCTGGGGCGTCGCGCTGACGGCGGGCGCCGTCCTCGGGGCGATCGTCGTCCTCGCGCGACGGCGCCGCGCCGCTGTCTGACGACCGCGTGGACGCTAGAGCTTCGACCCGTGGCGCTCGTCGAACCGCGCCTTCATCGTCGAGAGGCCGCGCTGGCACGCCGACTCCTCGCGCTTGCGCCGCGCGAGGCGCCCCATCGCCTCCATCGCGCGCGCGCGGAGGTGGGCGCACGACAGCTCGGGGTGAGAGAGCAGCTCCGCGAGGGCGGCGAGCTGGGCCTTGCGCCGCTCTTCACAGGCCTCATCGATGCACACGCGCGAGATCAACTCATCGAGCCGCAGCTCGAGCTCAGACTGGACCAATCAGCACCTCTCGATCCTTCGCCCCGTTCGCCGGGCCCACGACTCCGCGCTTCTCCATCGTCTCGACGATCTTGGCGGCCCGGTTGTAGCCCAAGCCGAGCTTGCGTTGTAGCCACGAAGTCGAGCATCGTCGAGTCTCGGCGACCACCCGGACGGCGTCGTCGTAGCGCGCGTCCTGCTCGCCGTCCTCGTCGGCCGCGCCGCCGCCGTCCTCGTCGTCGCGGCTCTTCACGATCGACTCGTCCCAGACCGGCTCACCCTGCGCGCGCAGGTGCGCCGTCACGCGGTCGACCTCCTCCTCGCTGACGAACGGGCACTGCACGCGGCGCGTGTCGTTCGTGCCGTTCAGCTTCACCAGCATGTCGCCCCGGCCGAGCAGGTGCTCGGCGCCCATCTCGTCGAGGATCGTGCGGCTGTCGACCTTCTGCGCGACCCGGAACCCGATGCGCGTGGGGAAGTTGGCCTTGATCATGCCAGTGATGACGTCCACGCTCGGCCGCTGCGTCGCGAGGATGACGTGCATGCCCGCGGCGCGAGCCTTCTGCGCGAGGCGCGCGATGGCGCTCTCGACGTCCTTGCCCTGCTGCATCATCAGATCGGCGAACTCGTCGACGACGATGACGATGAACGGGATGCGCTCCGGCAGCTTCGGCGGCTCGCGCTCCGGGCCCAGCTCGACGACGACGCCGTCCTCGGTGACGGTCGACGGCTCTGGCGGGGGCGCGAAGCCCTTCACCTCGCCGCGCCGCGCGCGATCGACCCACGCGTTGTAGGTGCCGATGTTCTTCGTGCCGGCCGTCGCGAACAGCTGGTAGCGCCGCTCCATCTCGTCGACGGCCCATTTCAGCGCGTTCGCCGCCTGCTTCATGTCGGTGACGACGGGCAGCAACAGGTGCGGGATGCGGTCGAACGGCGCGAGCTCGACGACCTTCGGGTCGATCATCAGGAGGCGCAGCTCCTCGGGCGTGCGCCGCATCAGCAAGCTCACGAGCATCACATTGAGCCCGACGCTCTTGCCGGCGCCGGTCGCGCCCGCGACGATCACGTGCGGCATCGACGCGAGGTCCGCGTAGAACGGCGCGCCGACGATGTCGCGCCCGAGCACGCACGGCAAGGGCGCGGCCAGCTCCTGGAACCTCCTGTCCTCCACGAGCTCGCGGAGGTTCACCGGGATGCGCTCCTTGTTCGGCAGCTCGAACCCGATGCGACCCTTGCCGGGGATGGGCGCGATGATGCGCACCTTGCACTCGAGGCCGAGCGCGAGATCGTCGGCGAGTCCCGCGACCTTGCTGACCTTGGTGCCCTCCGCGGGGACGACCTCGAACGTCGAGACCGTCGGGCCTGTGTGGATGTCGGCGACGGTGCCGCGCACGCCGTAGTCGGAGAGCACCTTCTCGAGCTTCTTCGCTCGCTCGAGGAGGGCGTCCTTGTCCTCTCGCGCGACGCTGGCGGGCGGGGGCTCGAGCAGCTCGGAGCTCGGCATCACGAACCCCGTCTCGGGCGTCGGATCCACCAGGCGGCGCCGCGGCTTCTCGGTCGCCAGCTCCTCCGCGTGCTCGACGATCATCGGGCCGACGGGCTCTGCGGCCACGCGCTTGTGTTTCGGCGGGGGGGCCGCGACGACCTCGTCCGGCGCGTCGTCGTCGTCCTCGGCGTCCCCACTCTCGACGTCGGCGCTCGGCGGCGTCGGCGTCGCGGGCTTCGAGCGCTTCGCGCGCCTCTTCGGCTTCTCCTCCGCGCGTTCCTCCGCCTCCTCGACGGGCGCCGCGCGCGGCGCGTCGACACACAGGATGGGCGGCGAGTCCGGCGTCTCGGTGTCGAGCAGCGGCAGGATCTCGTCGGCGTCGACGGCGGGGTGAATCACGGGCTGCGCGGCCCGACGATCGGCCTCGTCGCGCTGACGGCGCAGCTCGGCGGCGCGCTCCCACGCGTCGGCGACGGCGCGCGCGCCCCGCTGCGCGCGGGTCGCCGCCTCGGACGTCCCGCGGATCGCGCGGTCGGCCGAGTCGATGAAGGAGAAGCTGCGCCGCGCGATGAGCACGAGCCCGACCGCCGTCAGCCCGATCAGGAAGGAGCCCACCGTCGAGAACGCCGAGCGCAGGATCTCGCCGAACAGCTCGCCGACCGCGCCCGCGGCGGGCATCTCGCCGAACACCGTGAGCTTCGGCGCCGCGACCTGCACGAGCGCGGAGCCGATCAGCAGCACGAGGAAGTCTCCGGTGAGCCGCGCGACGTTCGTGATCCCGGCGCGGCCGCGCAGGAGGGGCCACGCGAACCACATCAGCTCGAAGGGCAGCGCGACGGCGACGACGCCCACGGTGCCGAGCAGCATCCGCGCCCACGACGCGCCCGCGGGCCCCACCCAGTCTGCGCCCGCGAGCGCCGGATCGTGCGGGCTGCCGCGGAACGACACGAGCGCGAGCGCGGTCGTGATCGAGCCGACGAAGAGCAGCAACGCCGCGGCCTCGCGGCCCCGCGCGAGCGCGCGCAGGGTGCGCTCGTCGAGGGGAGGCGGCGGCGGATCGGAGTCCTTCGTCGCCGACCCGTCGGAGACGGCGGCGCGCCGCGGAGCGAAGAGCGTGGCCATGAGCCCAGCCGCCCGGATACGCGCACGCGGGGCCGCGGGCCAAGTTCGGGTGCGCCCGTGCGTCACGGCGGCGCTCGAGGTCCACCTCGACCTCCGCGTCGAGGGCCTGCTCGAGCGGAACCTCCCCTTGAATCTTCGCGCGGGGCCGGATCTACCGCGGGCGGCAGCCCGGGTCGCGGAAGAGCCGCCTCCTCTCGCCGAACGACACGTCAACGAGGGCGAGGATCTCCGCCGCAGCGATGAAGACGTCCGAACCAAGCCCATCAGGGGCTCCTCGAACGAGCATCCCGGCGTAGCCTGCGTCGGCCCCGCACGTGAGCATGGATCCCGAGTCCCCCGACTCGCCGCCCCGGCGCAGCGGGTGAAGTCGTGTTTCAGATCTGGACTCGAGCGGCGGCACGTAGCGAATGGGCGGCGAGTCTCTTCGAAGCAGCAAGCAGTCGTTCGAGGAGAGAGCGATCGGCGCGGTACCCTCGCAAGTCGCGTCGACCTCGAAGACCCCGAGATCGAGCGAAGGGTGAACATCGATACGACGCGCGGGACAGGTCGCCTTCCCAGCCTCGAACCACGCCGTGTCGGTCAGACAATGCCGGGCCGTGGCGACGATCCCACCCGACACAACCCCGACGCACTATAGAAACCCGCTACCAGATCTCGAGTACACGACTCCGACGCGATCAATTTGGAACGCAGAATCGCATGTTGGGGTAAAAGGAAGTGAGCCAGTCGCAAGAGCACTGCCCATCCGATCGATACGCGCAATAGATTCGGTCCGTGCCCGTCTCTCCGGGAGCTGCGCACCGAGATCCGACCGGGCAGTCACCGTCCGTGCACTGCTCGAGAAAGCAGCCGCTCACGTCGGTGTGGCTCAGGGCGCTGCCGCAGGTTGGCGCGACCTTGGCGCAGGTGTCCGCCGGTGAACACGTCGACTCGATCGAGCCCTGGCTGCATCCTTGAAACCCGCAGGCCACAGGGTGGACGAGCTCCCCCTCCGCGCAAGGCTCGAACCCGACTGACTGCGGCTTCGCTGTGAGCCACCAGAGCCGTCCTTCCTTTCTCCCGCAGTAGGAGCGATCGGCGTCGGCGGGCGCCGCACAACCCATGTGCTGCGGCTGATCCTCCACACACCCACCCGCCTCCCGTTGCCCCAGCACGGGCACCTGCCCTGCGCCGCAGACGCCCCCACCCTTCCCGGCAGTCCCGGCAGCGCCCGCCCCCCCGGAGATGGGAGACTGACTTGGGAGCCGCTCTTCTGTGACGGACCGAAACCCCCTCATTTTACCACTTTCAGCGCGGGGCGGGTGTTCGGCACCCTGCCCCTGTACTTCTCGCCGTGGGTGCGCGCGTACACCTGAGCCGCGTG
>JADLFU010000201.1 GCA_020849655.1 Polyangiaceae bacterium
CGCTCGACGGCGCGCTCGGCCCGCTCGGGCTCCGAAGGGGGGAGACGTGACGCCCTGCCCCTTCACGCAGACCGACGCGCGGCGACGGCGACAGGCCGCGCGCGCGAGGGAGGAGCTCGCCTCCTCTCACGCCGGGCGCGCCGCGCGACGCGCCCGTCTCGCCTGCGTCCCCGCGGCCGCGCTCGCCGGGGGTGTCCTCGTGTACCTCGGGTGGGTGCTCGCGACGGCGCGCGGCCTGCTCGGGGGGTGAGGGGTCGGGGCTACTTCGCTACTTCCACTGGGCGTGCATGCGGACGAGGCCATACGGCGCGGTCTTCGCGACCTTCGCCCCGTCGGCGTAGACGTAGTAGCTCCAGCCGCTCGGCTGGCCGCCCTTCGCGTACCAGCCGTCGTCGCTCCCGTCGGGCTTCTCGTAGCGCCATTTGCCGTCGCTCAGGCGCTCCGCCGCCCAGCCCGCGAACGCCTTGCCGGCGAGGGTGAAGGCGCTCTGTCGGAGCGGCGTGTACCGGCCGTAGAGGACCCGCGTGCTCGGCATCGATCCCGCGCCTCCCTCCGCGAGGTACTCGACGACGTACTGAAACTTCTCGATGCGCCGCAGATCTCCGCCCGCGCCGGGCGTGTTGATGCCGTGGAGGATGCGCGCGCCGGAGACGTGCATCAGGTGCTCGCCCTCGGGGCCGTCCCACGTGTACGCGCCGACGAGCTCGCCGGCCCACGTGGCGACGTAGAGCCGGTTGGTGTCCGCGTCGGGGTACCACCGCGTGAGGTAGACGTAGTCGGCGTCGCAGTCGATGCCCTGCCCGACCCGCGTCGCGCCCTTCGGCGCGTACTTGTCCTCGACGGAGACGATATTGAACGGCGTCGAGTCGACGAGCTTGAACCCCGCGTCGTACGTGCGGAAGCTCCCGCCGGTGAAGATCAGGTAGGTGCCCTTCGCGTAGCAGAGGTTGGTGACGTTGACGTCGACGGTCCTGGTGTCGACGATCGCGAGCGTCGCGGGATCGATGATCCGCAGCAGCTTGCCGTTGTTCGCCGGCTGCGTGGAGCTGTCGTTGGTCCACGCCGGCACGACGAGCCTGCCCGTGTCGGGGTTGAACGTCGCGTCGTTGCCGTGCCCGAGCTTGTTGGTCACCTTGCCGGGAGCGCCGAACGACACCGACGCGACGCGCTTGCCGGTGGAGATCTGGTATTTCAGCAGCTGCGACACGTCGATGTCGCCCGCCTGGGTGTCGAGCACGACGGCGTACGCGTACGTGCCGTCCGAGGCGCCGCCCTGCAGCGCGGTGTAGGCCGTCGAGGTCCCGACCACGTCGAACAGCTGCGTCTCCTCGACCTCGCCGACGGTCACCTCGGGGGGCGTGACGGGCGAGCCCGCCGCGCCGGCCTTGCCTGCGCTCGCCCCCGCTGCGCCCGCCTGGCCTGCGCTCGCCCCCGCTGCGCCCGCCTGGCCTGCGCTCGCGCCACCTGCCCCCGCCTTGCCTGCGCTCGCCCCGGCTGCCCCCGCCTGGCCTGCGCTCGCCCCGGCTGCCCCCGCCTGGCCTGCGCTCGCCCCCGCTGCGGCCGGGGCGCCAGCCTTGCCCGCGCCCGCGCCGCCTGCGGCCGGGGCGCCAGCCCTGCCCGCGCCCGCGTTGCTCACCCCTGCGGCGCCACCGGCACCGACGTCACCGCCGGCGGCGTCCGCGTCGTCCGAGCCCCCGCACGCGACCAGCGCGAGCAGCGAGAGGGTCGTGACGACCGCCACCCGATTCGAGAGAAGGTGAGCGCGCGCGTGCATCAGTACGACCTCACTAGCACCTCGGCGCCGGGGACGACGCCGGGCGTGGTGGATGTCTCGGAGAAGCGGTTCGCGTCCTTCGTGCCGGCGCCGGTCACCAGCGTGGCGGCCTTGACCACGCCGATCGTGAGGCGCGGGGTGAGGGCGAAGTTGGAGCCGCCGATCGACCTCGCGTCGTCGTAGCGCATCCGGTCGAAGCGGTTGCGGACGAACGTGCCCAGGTTCATCCCGCCGTTGTCAGGGTCGCCGGCGTTCACTGGCATGAAGCCGCCCTCGAACCAGTTGTCCGTGATCGTGTTCTCGCCGCTGGCGTTGACCATGATGACCGCCCCGGCCTGGTGGTCGAAGCCCTGGCCGAGCAGGCCCTTCTGCTTCGCCGCCTGCACGCCCGGATCTCCCACGTCCTGTGCGACGAACGCGTCGAAGAAGTTGCCGACGATCGTGTTGCGCCCGCCGTGCTTCGCCGCGCCGACGGGGCCGTCCTTGATGTCGTGGAGCTGCACGGCGTCGTTGTGCGAGCCGTCGGTGTGGCTCGGCGTCCCGTCGGCCTGGAAGTACGAGAGATCGTGCACCCAGTTGGCCTCGACGTGCGTGAAGTAGTGGAGGCCGAAGCCGTCGACCGTGCGGTGGATCTCGTTGCGCCGCGCGGTGAAGTTCCAGCCGTAGATGCCGTTCGTCCCCGAGCTCGGGTACGTGGGCGAGACCTCGCAATCCTCGATGACGACCGCGGACCGCTCGTCCTTCGCCGCCGACCCCGCCGTCACATAGATGAGGGAGATCCACTCCATCCCGGGCTGCTGCTGTCGCCCGCGCACCCTGCACTTGCGGAGCGTGACGCCGGGGACGGTGATCCTGACGACGCCGTGGACGTCCACTCCCTCGATGACGCCGGCGCCGGCGCCCGCCGGGAGGCCGGTCGGGTGGTCGGTCAGCCACTTGGCGTCCACCTTGAGATCGCCGTCGACCTTCGTGAGCTGCGTGCCGGGCGGGACGCCAGTGTTCGACGGGCCCGGCCGCGCGGAGTCGCCTCCACCAGCTCCCGCCGCGCTTCCTCCCGTACCCGCGCTCGCGCCTGCGGTGCCCGCGCTCGCTCCCGCTGCGCCGCCGCTCGCTCCCGCTGCGCCGCCGCTCGCTCCCGCTGCGCCCGCGCTCGACCCTGCGCCGCCGCTCGCTCCCGCTGCGCCCGCGCTCGCTCCTGCAGTGCCCGCGCTCGCTCCCGCTGCGCCCGCGCTCGCACCTGCGGACCCCGCGCTCGCTCCCGCTGCGCCCGCGCTCGGGGCTCCGCCGCTCGCCTTGCCTCCCCCCGGCACGCCGCTCGTGCCCGCGGACGAGGCGCCTCCCGCACCAGCGGCGGCGGAGGGCGGACTCTCGGAGTCCCCGGAGCAGGCCGCCACGGCCGCGCCGAGGAGCCCAGCCGAGATGACCCAGGTGACGCGCCCGGAGGTCCGCTGCATGACATCTTGATATCCAGGCCGCGCCCCGCTCGTCAACCGGCGCACCGACCCGCTGGGGCGGGCGCGCTGAGCATGGACGCGCTCGGCCGTGGGCGGCGCCGCCGCGCTTCGCGGGCGCGGGGCGACGTGCTAACGCGGCGCGCGCATGGCCGAGACGAGCGTCGGCACGGAGCCCGACGCGGCGCCCCTGCTGCCCAAGGGCAACCCCCCGCGCCTGCTCCGCGGCGGGGCGATGCTCGCGGTCGGCGCCGCCGGCGCGCTCGTGGCGATGAGCGCGTCGCCGCGGCTCGCCCACGGGCTCGCGCTCGGCCTCGTCGGCTGCGTGCTCGCGAGCGTCGGGATCGTCGATCTGCTCGGCGGCTTCGACGACCGAGGCCGCCCGTCGACGCGCGTGGACCTGGGCGCGCTCGGCGCCACGCCCGCGCTCTGGGTCCTCGCGGCAGGCACCACGTGGATCTCGCTGCGCCTCTCCGTCGCGGGGCGGCTCCCGGTGATCGGCGGCGGCGCCCTCGTGACGGCGAGCTTCGTCGCGCTGGTGGCCGCGACGTTCGAGGTGGGCGCGCGCCTCGGCCCCCTCTCGCACGACGAGGCGGGTGAGCGCCGCCCGCTCGTGCGACGCCACGGGTTCTGGCTGTGCGTGGCCGCCTCGGTCATCGCGTTGCCCACGCTCGGCGCGCACTCGCTCACGGATCCCTGGGAGACGCACTACGGAGAGGTCGCGCGAGAGATGCTGTCGCGCGACGACTGGATCAGCACGTGGTGGGCGCAGGAGGGCTGGTTCTTCTCGAAGCCGGTGCTGAACTTCTGGCTCCAGGCGCTCTCGATGGCGGGGCTGGGCGTCGATTTTCACCCGGGTCGAATGCTGGCGCCGGTGGGCGGGCTGACGCCGCGGCCCGAGTGGGCGGTGCGGCTGCCGATCTTCCTCGTCGCGCTGGTCGGCTCGTACCTGCTCTACAAGGGCGTCGCGCGCGCGTTCGGTCGCCGCGCCGGGCTGCTCGGCGGGCTCGCGCTCTGGACGATGCCGCAGTGGTTCTTCCTCAGCCACCAGACGATGGCCGACATGCCGTTCGTCGCCGCGATGTCGGCGGCGATGGGCCTCTTCCTGCTCGGCATCTTCGGCGACGCCGAGGCGCGCGTGCGCGTCCACGCGGTGCGCACGCCGCTCGGCGAGGTGCGGCTGACGGCGTTCTCGCTGCTCGCGTTCGCCCTCGCGCTCGCCGTCCTGCCGCAGGCGCTCTACCTCGCGTCTCGCAACCTGACGGTCGACGTCGCGGCGCGCGCCGCGTGGCTGCACGGCGACACGTTCTGGGCCGGATCGTTCGGCAACTGCGGCCTGCCGGGCAACGAGCAGTGCAGCCTCCACCGCCCCACGAACCTCCGGCTGCAGCCTTGGGTCCAGGCGCTCGGCTGGCTCGGCGCGCTGGCGGTCGCGCTGTGGGTGTCGCGGGGCGAGCGGCGCGCGTCGCGCCTCGCCTTCCTCGGCGCCTTCCTGTTCGCCGGCGTCTCGACGCTCGCGAAGGGTCCGGCGGGGCTGCTCCTGCCCGTCGCCTGCGCCGGCGCGTACGTCGTCGCGACCGGCAGGCTGCGCGATCTGACGCGCATGGAGCTCGTGGTCGGGCTGCTCGTCGTCGTCGTCGTGGCGGTGCCCTGGTACCTCGCGATGCACCTGCGGCACGGGCCGCAGTTCCTCGACCGCCTGATCTTCCACGACATGTGGAAGCGCGCGCTCACCCACGTGCACGACACGAACGAGGGCGACGACACGTCGGTGAGGTTCTACCTCTGGCAGCTCGGCTACGCGCTCTTCCCGTGGACGGGCCTCGTGCCGCTCGGCCTCACGTACTGGATGCGCAAGCCCGACGCCTGGAGCCCGCGATTTGTCCTCGGCCTCCCGCTCATCGTCGCGGTCCGAGCGGCATTGCCGGGGGGGAGCGAGGGCGACGCGCCACCCGATCCGGCGAAGGCCGAAGAGAAGCAGAAGGGCGACGCGGCGATCTTCCTCGTCATGTGGTTCCTCATCGCCTTCGCGCTCTTCACCTTCATGGGCACGAAGTTCCACCACTACATTTTCCCGGCCGTCCCGCCGGCGGCGATGATGGTGGGGGTCGTCCTCGACGACGCGCTCGAAGGCGCGGGCTCGGCCGGCAAGGGGCGCGTCATCCCCTAC
>JADLFU010000202.1 GCA_020849655.1 Polyangiaceae bacterium
AGCTGATGACGCAGAACCTGACCTACCAGTGGAAGAGCCCCCAGTTTCGCCGCATGCACCGCGAGGCGCGCCTCGACGGCTTCGCCGAGGGCCTCGAGAAGGGGCGCGAGGAGGGGAGCGAGAAGGGGATCGAGAAGGGGATCGAGGAGGGGATCGAGAAGGGGCGCGAGAAGGGGCGCGAGGAGGGGCGCGAGGAGGGGCGAGACGAGGGGCTAGCTCGCTCCGTGTCGCTGATCCTCCAGGCGCGCGGGCTCGCGGTGTCGTCGACGATCGCGAGGCGGATAGCGCGGACGCGTGACGCCGAGCAGCTGGCGGAGCTCGTGCGGCGCGCGGCCGTGGTCGAGCGAGCGTCGGCGCTCTTCCCGCGGTCACCGCGCCGTCGGTGATCTTCACGCGGCGCACGCCGTCCACCCGTCGGGGTGGACGCGCATGTGCACCCGCGAGCGCGCGACAGCGGAACCATTCTCCCGTCGCGCTGGTACCCAGCGTGCTTGGCGCGACGCATGTCGAGCACGGAGCACGAGACGGCCGCGGCGCCCGTCGATGCCGTGCCCGGAGCCGACGCAGGACGCGGACCTGGCCTCTGCAGACCCACCCCGGAATGGCTCGGCGCTGGAGAGCGACCTCATGACGCAGAACCTCTCCTACCTGTGGACGAGCCCCAGCTCCGCTGCCTGCACCGCGAGGCGCGTCTCGACGCCTTCGTCGAAGGACTGGAGCGGAGGCGCGAGGAGGGGGGCGCGCGGACCGCGCCGATCCTGACCACCGTGAGGCGCTCGTGGTGTCCACCCGTCAGGCCGGACGCGCGTGGTCCAGCTCCTACCCCTCCGCCCCGCCATCAGCGGCCGCGAGGACCCGGGCGTCCTCCGCCCGTACGCCCACCGCCGTGCCCGCCCTGCTGCTGGCGGCCACCGCCATGCCCGCCGTGCTGGGGCCTTCCTCCGCGAGGGGGCAGCGGCGGCCGCTCGGGCATCGGGTCACGCTTCGGCAGGTCGGCGGGCACCGCGACGCGCGGGATCTCGCGGCGCGTGAGCCGCTCGATGTCACGCAGGAACACCCGCTCCTCGCCGTCGCACAGCGACACGGCGACGCCGTCGGCCTCGGCGCGCGCGGTGCGACCGATGCGGTGCACGTAGGTCTCCGGCACGTTGGGCAGCTCGAAGTTGACCACGTGCGACACGCCGTCGACGTCGATGCCGCGCGCGGCGATGTCCGTCGCGACCAGCACCCGCGTCGTGCCCGCCTTGAAGCCCGCGAGCGCCCGCTCGCGCGCGCCCTGAGACTTGTTGCCGTGGATCGCGGCGGCGCCGATCCCTGCCTTCTCGAGCACCTCGGCGACGCGGTTGGCGCCGTGCTTCGTGCGCGTGAAGACGAGCGCGCGCACGACGTCGGGCGTCGACAGCACGCGCTCGAGCAGCGCGCGCTTCTGGCTCTTGTCGCACAGGTACACCGACTGCGCGATGCGCTCGGCCGTCGACGACACCGGCGTCACCTCCACACGTACGGGCGACACCAGCATCGACGTCGCCAGCTCCTGGATCTCGCGCGGCATCGTCGCGGAGAACAGCAGCGTCTGTCGCTGCCTCGGCAGCGCCGCCACGACGCGCTTCACGTCGCGCAGGAAGCCCATGTCGAGCATGCGATCGGCCTCGTCGAGGACGAGCACCGAGACGCCGTCGAGGCGCAGGAGGCGCTGATCGAGCAGATCGAGCAGGCGCCCGGGCGTCGCGACGAGCACGTCGACGCCGCGGCGGAGCGCCTTCACCTGCGCGTCCTGCCCGACGCCGCCGAAGATGACCGTGTTGGTGACGCCCGTGTGGCGCCCGTACGCGGTGAAGGACTCGCCGATCTGCGCCGCGAGCTCGCGCGTCGGGGAGAGCACGAGGCACCGCACCGGGAGACCGGTGGGGCGCGGCTGGGCGGCCAGGCGCTGCAGGATGGGCAGCGCGAACGCGGCCGTCTTGCCGGTGCCCGTCTGCGCGACGCCGATCAAGTCACGGCCGTCGAGCAGCGCGGGGATCGCGCGCGCCTGGATGGGGGTCGGGTGGGTGTAGCCCTCCTCCTGGAGGGCGCGCGTCAGCGCGGGCGTGAGGCCCAGCTGCGAGAAGGTGGGGCGCTCGACGTGGTGGTCGCCGCGCGTCGCGGGCGACTGGGGTTCAGTTTGCAAAATGACTCTCTCGGTCGGAGGCAGCGTCGCTCGGCGGGGACTCACGTCACCGGATCGCGGTCTCTCGGGCGGGGCTCGCCCCGCGGGGAAGAGCTGGCCTGGCCAGCGGGCGAACGGGTCGAGCGCGGGCCGAGCGGCGTCGCGTCGGGGTGGGATCCCGTTCGAGCGGGCGCTCCATGACACGGGGCGGCGTGCTCCGCAAGCGTGATCTCCTTCGTCGCCGCGCGTAGGGGCGGGAGCCAGGTCGCCACGCCCGTGTCCCGCTCGGCCACCGCCGCGCCGCTGGGCCGACGCGCGTGGAGGAGCGCACGAGCGCCGCCCTCACCCCAGTCCTACGCGATGGACTCTGGCGCCGCACGCGCTCGCTCGGTCGGCTTGGCGCGCCGTCGACCCTCGGCGCGTCATCGCCGCGAGGCAAACACTCCCACTCCCACGACCGGCACGGTGGCCGTCAGCGCCCCCTCGCTCGAGGAGGCGCGCACGACGTCCACACCGCCGAAGACTCCCGGCACGAGCCCCACGAGCGCCAGCGCGTCGACGTCGATGAAGACCCGCGCCTCGAGCTCCAGCTGGCGCTGCGCCTCCGTCTCGCCCGCGGCTGCGACCGCGACGGCGGCGCCGGATGTCAGCTGCAGCGACGCGCGGTCTCGCCGGATCGCCGCGCGTGCCGCCTCGGCGCGCGCGCGGAGCGAGACCCGCTCGGCCCAGACGCCCACGCGCGCGCCCGCGCGGGCCGCCGTGCGAAGGGTCCGCGCGGTGGAGTCGTCGAGCGACACCTGCGTCGAGCCTGCGGTGACCACGGTCGTCTGCGAGTGAGTCTCGCTCTGCAGCCCTGCCCCGGCCTGTGCGTACGCGAAGTCTCCCCCGCGGTCCCAGCGCAGCCCCACGAGCGCGGTCCCACGCCACATCAGCGAGCTCTCGTCGTGGAGCGGTCGGACCGCGGTGATGGTCGTGGTGCCGTAGCTCGCGACACCGAGCGCGCCCCGCGCCTCCAGCCGGAGCGCGCCAGCGAGCGGCACGCCGGTCGCGGCCTCGATCGCGCCCTCCGCGCGGTCGCCCTGTTGCAACCCCCCTGGGCCCTTGAAGTCCAACAGAGACAGCGAGCCGCGCCCCGTCGCCGACCACGAGGCCGCGCGCCACCCCACCACCGCGCCGCCCACCACCTCCGTCGAGCTTCGCTCCAGCTTTGGCACGCCGGCGGAGGCGTCGAGCACGAGGCCCGACGGTGGCTCCGCCGCGGAGGACACACCGGTGATCAGTGTCGACAGGGAGACAACGCAACCCAGGAGGTGACGCGCGCGCATCCCCACCTCTTCGCCGAACGAGCCGAGAAGTGCAAGTGACGGTTGCTGGGATCTCTCGAATCCGGGGGGCAGCAGAGCGTCGCTGCCGCCGGGGCCGCGCCCGCTCAGCCAGTGCCCTCGCCACTGTTGTCCCATTGGCAACACCAAGGCCCGCGCCGCGCGACGACGAAGCGCGGGCATGACACTTGCTCACGGGCGCGCATGAGCTCTTCTCGAGCGCTCGCCGCGCCATTCGCCCTCGCCGCCCTCGCCGCCCTCGCCGCCTGCTCTCGCTCCAACAACGTGGAGGTCCAGGGCGGCCCCGGCGCGGCGGGCGCGACCGGCGGGGGCGGAACGACGGGCGCGGCGGGCGCACCCGACACCCTCGGCGAGCCGTGCCAGTCGAAGGGCGCGTGTGTGGGCGGCGCGTGCGTGGCCGGGGTATGTCGCGCCGCGTGCAACACCGACACCGACTGCGGCGCGAAGGGAGTCTGCCTGTCCGACGGCGTCGCGAGCGGGTGCCGCGTGCCGGCAGAGGAGACGTGCCAGGGCGCGTGCTCGAACTCCGCGCTCACGTGCGCGATCGACGGGTCGTGTCGCGCTCCTTGCAGTGACAAGTGCGCGCGGGACGGCGTGTCGTGCCTCGCGGGTGCGTGCGTCGGGCAGCTCGAGCCGGGCGCGATGGACACGTGGTTCTCGTGCCAGGCGCAGGCGGGGTACCAGGGCGTGTTCTGCGGCGGGGTGGACGGCGCGACCCTGTCGCGCTGCAACGGTGACAAGCCCGGCGTCTCTGCGCTCGACACCTGCGCCTCCTCGGCGCTCTGCAAGCAGGCCGCGCAGAAGAGCGCGTCCTCCTGCACGAAGCCCGCGTGCAAGCCCGGCGATCTCTTGTGCGGCGGCGCGGCGATGGCGACGCTCCAGCGGTGCCGGGCCGATGCGACCGGGTTCGACGACGTCGCCGACCACACGTGCGCGACCGCCGCGCTGTGCGCGCTCGCGCGGGACGGCTCGACGCCGGTCGCTGTCGCACCATGCCCCGCCCCAGCGTGCGCCGCGGGCGAGGGGCGCTGCGAGGATGGAAAGGCCGAGACCTGCAACGCGGGCCGCACGGGGTTCGACGTCACGATGACGTGCGGCGCCCCGACCCCGCAGTGCGTGCCGGCGAGCGCGAGCTGCGCGTCGATCGGCGTGGACGCGACGGAGGTCACGCGCGGCGCGTACGCGAAGTTCCTGGCCGTGGTGACGACGAACCCGCCCGCGCAGCCGCAGGCGTGCGCGAGCAACAACGACTTCACGCCGCAGTCGAGCTGGGCGCCCGCCGACCAGGCGATGACGACCCTGCCGGTCACCGGCGTCGACTGGTGCGACGCGCACGCATACTGCAAGGCGCAGGGCAAGCGGCTCTGTGGGCGCATCGGCGGCGCGTCGCTCGCGAAGGCGGACTTCGCCGATCCGTCGAAGAGCCAGTGGACCAACGCCTGCACCTCGGGCGGCGCCTCGACGCACACGTTCGGCGCGTGGAAGGGCACGCCGAGCCAGGACGACTGCAACGGCGCGGGCAACTGGCTGTCCACCGAGACGCCGGCGCCGGTGGCCGTGGGGTCGAAGGCGACGTGCGCGTCGACCACGACGGGCTACGGCGGCGTGTTCGACCTCACCGGCAACGTCGCCGAGTGGGAGGACGCGTGCGACGCGTCCGCCGAGGCGGGCACCAAGACCGACGCCTGTCACGTGCGCGGCGGCAGCTACGTCGACGAACTCCAAGACAAGCTCGCGTGCGCGGCCGATCGCGTGATGCCGCGCACCGCGACCGCGCCCGACGTCGGCTTCCGCTGCTGCGGCCCGGGAGGTCGTTGCATGGAGAGCAAGGGTCGTTGCTCTCAATGCAACGGCAATCACTCCAGACTCCCCGCGCCCGCGCGACGGCACGCGCGTTGCCTTGCGCGGATCATGCGCCTGCGCCCCCTCGTCTGCTTCTGTTCCCTCCTCTTCGCCCCGATCGCGGCGTGTGGGGGCTCGGAGGACACCGTGCTCACCGTGCCCGCAGCGGCGGGCGCCGCGGGCGCGGGCGGAGGGACTGCGGGCGCGGGCGGCGGCGCGGGCAAGGCGATCGCCGGGAGCGGCGGCGCGACGTCGGGCAGCGGCGGCAAGGCGGCGGCAGGAGGCAGCGCGACGGCTGGCGGCGCCGGCGCAACCGCGGGTGGTGGCGGCGGCGCGACCGCGGGGAGTGCCGGCGCGACCGCGGGAGGAGGAGGCTCGGCGCCGTGCAAGTCGGCGAGCGACTGTGCGGGTCCGCTGCCCATCGCCCTCCCCGCGGGCTGCGCCGAGTGGACCTGCGAGGCGGCCACCGGCGCGTGCGCGCTCCGCGCGAAGGACAAGGACGCCGACGGGCACCGCGGCGCCGCGTGCAAGGCGACCGACGGCACGCCCATCCTCACCGGGGACGACTGTGACGACAATGACAAGGACGCCTACCCCGGCGCCTGGGACGGCCCGGCCGACGGCGCGAGGCCCGATCGCTGCGACGGCAGGGATCAGGATTGTTCTGGCGACGCCGACCAGGCGAAGGCGAGCGACGGCAAGAGCTGCTTCTGCAACCCGGGCGACACGCTGACCTGCGGGGAGGACCCGGGAGGCAAGGCCATCTCGTTCCCCAAGCTCGACGCGGCCGGCAAGCCGGTCGGGGCGTGCCGGCTCGGAAAGAAGACCTGTGGCAGCGACGGCAAGTACGGGCCGTGCTCCGGCGCCGTCGCCCCGGAGCCCGTCGATCGCTGCATCGGCAAGGATGAGAACTGCAACGGCCTGGTCGACATGGCGGACACGGTCCCGCCGCTGAACCAGATCACCTTCACCTTCGACGGCGACGACGACAACCAGGCGGACGCCTCCCACCCGGGCGAGGCCAAGACGACGTCGTGCGCGGGCGCGCCGCCGGCCACGTGCCCCGCGTACCTCGACACCGCGAAGCACCCGTGCAACCCGGCGAAGCAGTGGAAGACGGTCGCGCTGCCGCTGAAGGACTGCAACGACAACGATCCCAATGTCTTCTACGGCGCGCAGGAGTTCTGCAACGGCGCGGACGACGACTGCAACGGGACGGTCGACGACAGCTACGCCTCCGACGTGAAGACGTGGTCCTTCGACTATGACAACGACGACTATGGAGACGTCACCGTCAAGCCCATCAAGTCGTGCGGCAAGCCCACCACCGTCCCGCCGGGCTGCGCGGACCTCGCGGCCGGGGCGCCGGCGGGCTACTGCGCGGGGCTGCCCGAGGAGGCGCTGCAGCCCGAGTGTCCCATCCCCGCCTGCGATCCCGCGACCATGTGGAAGGAGAACCTCCCCGCCACCGACTGCAAGGATCGCCCCGACCAGAACCCAGGGGGCGGGCTCAACCCGTACCTCGTCCACCCCGGAGGCACCGATCGATGCAACTCCAGGGACTACGACTGCGACGGCACCGCCAACACCGGGTGCTCGTGCGCGCCGGTCGGGCTGCAGATCGACTGCGGCGCCGCGAGCAGCTGCAACGTGGGCAAGCAGACATGCGGCGCCGGAGGCGTCTTCGGGGCCTGCTCGGGGGGAGACCCGAAGCCGCGGGGCGACTACTGCCCCGACGGTGACTCGGACGGGTTCTGCGACCTCTCCAGGTGCGAGCTCGATCTCTGCCCCGCGGACGTCAAGGCGGGCTTCAAGCTGAAGAGCCTCTGCTTCAGCCAGACGGACTGCGACGACACGGACCCGGCGTTTCACCCGAGCGGCGGCGAGACGTGCAACGGAGACGGCAAAGACTACAACTGCAACAACATCCCAAACACGCCCGGCGCCGGAGACTGCGCCTGCGTCGGGGGCGCGACCAACCTCGCCTGCGCCCCCGGAGGGCTCTTCTACCCGGCGTCGTACAAGCCCGGTGACGCCTTCCCCCCTGGCGCCGTGTGCCAGTGGGGCACGCAGAGCTGCAACCCCGACGGGACGCTGACGCCCTGCCTCGGAGGCACGGGAGCTTTCCTCGTCGAGCAGTGCAACAAGGACGGCAAGGACTACAACTGCAACGGGAAGCCGAACACCGACGCCGCGGAGTGCAGCTGCAGCACGACGGATCCGCCCAAGTCGTGTGAAGACCCGAACAAGTGCAACAAGGGCTGCACGCAGGCGTGCCTCAACGGCACCTGGGGGCCCGAGAGCAAGAACCCGGTCGCCAAGCTGACCGACTGCTACGCCGACAAGGACCACGACGGGGTGTGCGCCGGCGGGACGTTGTCCAAGTGTCCGCCGGGCTCATGGGGCAACGACGCCGAGGTCGAGTGCTCGACCGACTGCGCCGCGAACGACACGTCACGCAACTATCGGAACGGGCGCAACTGCTACGGCGGCAACCCGCTGTTCGGCAACGGAGACTGCAACGACGGCGCCGCGGGCGTCAGGCGCTACTTCGCCGAGGCGGCGTCGATGGCCTGCGGCGCGGGCTCCACGAGCGGCTGGACGGTGATCACGAGCGGAGGACCGCCCAGGGAGCTGTGCGGCGACGGCGTCGACTCCGACTGCACGGGCGGCGACAGCAACGGGTACGACGTGGGGGCCGCGTGCGACAACGGCCTCAAGGGCTCTTGCTACAAGACGGGCGCGAAGGTCTGCGCGGCCGCCGGGTCGAGCACGACGGCGTGCGGGGCGGGCGCGTGGCCCGACTGCGCCTCCGGCAAGTGCGGGACGTGGACGACCACCACCGTCCACGGATCGTACGACGTCTCCTGCGACGGGCTCGTCCAGTACCAGAACGAGGCCAACTCGACGGGCTTGACCACCTATCTCGCCAGCCAGTCCACGACGTGCACCTCCAGCAACGCGGGGTACGACTGCGCCCAGGCGTCGGCGGCGAACGGCGGCACGAAGCAACCCATCATGGTCTTCGTCCCGTGCGCGTCGCACATCATCGGCACCACGGGAGGCCTGCCGGACTCCGTGCCGAGCGGCTACGCCTTTCGGCAGAACACCGTGCCGAACTGCGGCTCCAACGTCGGGCAGAACCTCTGCCTGTGGGACGGAGCCCAGTGGTCGCTGGGCGGCGTGACGCTCGCGTACGTACAGAAATGCCAGTGATGGCGCGTCAGCGCACGCGCAGCCCCACGCGCAGCCCGTAGTGGTCGGAGATGGGCGCCCGCGAAGCGCCCTTGCCCCTTGGGCCCGGCGTGACGGGGACGACCGCCTCCTGGTTCGTCACGGTGACGTCGACGACGCGCGAGCGGTCGAGGCCCAGCAGGAACACCTGGTCCGGGCGGCGGTCGACGTACGTGTCGTCGAAAAGAGGGTTCGACAGGCAGGCGGTGCAGCCCGTGAACGTCGGCGACACGGCGTCGACGAAGCCGCCGTCGAACACTCGGAGCGCCTCACTCCGGAACCCGCCTACCCACACCTCGCCGCCGACCTTCACCTCCCGGCTCGCGCCCATCCAGCCCATCAACACCCCGACGTGCGGGCGCGCGGCCAGCAAGCGCTCGGACACCCGCAGGGCTTGCAGCAGCACCTCGTTGTCCCAGGCGGCGAGGCCGTCGGCGCCGCCGCCGTACGGGCCGACGTAGTAGTCGTAGGCTCCCTCCTTGTTCGACGTGAAGCGCGTGCAGGCGACGTCGACCGGCGGCAGGCCTGGCTTCTCCACGGTCGCGACGAGCAGCACCTGGCGCGCAGCGGTGCTCGGCAGCACGATCAGCGACTGGCGCGACAGCGGGTGCCTCGACAGCAGCACGGTCGCGTGATCGCCGGAGTGGCCGAGCGGTCTGTCGCCAGGCGGCGCCTCGCACCCTCCGCGCGTCGCGTCGATGGTGTGGTCGTCGAGGAGCGCGCGCAGGCACTGGGCGCACAGGCGCTCCGCCTTGCCGGGGAGCTCGAGCCCCGACTGGTCGCAGTGGGAGGCGGCGCAGTCGTCGTCGGTGAGCATCCCCGCGCCGCTCCCCGGGATCGAGGAGCAGTGTTGCGCCAGGCAGTCGAGGCCCGCCGCCGCGGCCATTCCCAGGCCCTCGCACAGCGGCGGTCCCGGCGGCGCAGGGGCGTTCCCTCGCAGATCCTCGGGCACCGACACGGGCGTGTTCGCGTCGGTCCGCGGGGCGTACGCGTACGGGAGGTCGCTCGCCACCGCCGCCAGGATGGAGTCGCGATCGGTCGGATCGCCGAGCTCGGTCAGGCAGAGGACGTCGGCCCGCGACGCGCGGAGCGCGGCCTCGACATGGGGGCGCCGCTCCGCGCGGTACGGCTCGGACAGCCCGTAGAGGAAGAGGTTCTGCGTCTCGACCACGAGGTCTGCGCCGCTGTCGCCGCACGGCGCAGGACCTCGACCGCACGTCGACCGCTCGAAGGTCACGTCGTCGGTGCCGACGAGCTCGGCGCACGACGCGGCTGCGAGCGCGGCGAGGGCGACCAGCGCGCGGGCGCTCATCGGAGCCCGTGCTTCCACAGCAGCCGGTAGAGGTAGATGCGGTCGACCTCCGCCGTCCGGGCGGCGAGCGCCACGTTGTCGCCGGCCCGCGCGAGCAGCGAGGTGAGGTAGCGACGCTCGAGCTCCGTCGTCCAGGCGACGCGGGCCTCCTTCAGCGGCAGCGACAGCGCGGCTTCGAGCGGCCCGCGCGAGGGGGCGGCGGGATCGTCGGAGGGCAGCGGCTCGGTCGCCCGCAGCGTCAGGCACCGCTCGAGGTAGTTGCGTAGCTCGCGCACATTGCCCGGCCAGGCGTGACCTGCGAGCGTCGCGATGAACGCCGCGTCGGCGAGCCGCGCGCGCTCGCGCTTGCCATACCCGTCGAGCCCCGCGAGCACCGCGGGCACGAGCAGCGGGAGATCGTCGAGCCGCGCCCGCAAGGGCGGGAGGCGCACCTCGACCACCGCGAGGCGATAGTAGAGGTCGGAGCGAAACTTGCGCTCGTTCACCAGCGTGCGGAGGCTGCGGTTCGTCGCGGCGACGACGCGCACGTCGACGGGCACGTAGGCGTTCGAGCCGAGCCGCCGGATCTGCCGACGCTCCAGCACGCGCAGCAGCTTCGGCTGGAGATCGAGGGGCAGCTCGCTCACCTCGTCGAGGAAGATGGTGCCGCCGTCGGCCGCCTCGAACACTCCCTTGCGCGCGCTGGTGGCGCCGGTGAACGCGCCCCTGTCGTGGCCGAACAGCTCGCTCTCGAGCAGAGCGGGCGGGATGGAGCCGCAGTCGACGACGAGGAAGGGCGCGTCGCGCCGCGCGCCCTCGAGGTGGATCGACTCGGCGGCGAGCTCCTTGCCCGTGCCCGTCTCGCCCTCGAGCAGCACCGTCGCGTCCGAGGCCGCCGCGCGCTCGAGCAGCGCGATCGCCTGGCGCATCGCGACCGACGCGCCGACGAGGCGCCCCATCGAGGATTTCCCCGAGAGGCACACCGCCTCCGGCTCGGCGTCGAAGGCGAACGTGAACTGGCCCTTCCCGACCGAGATCCGCGCGCCGTCCTCGAGCAGCGCCTCGACCACGCGGACGCCGTCGACGCGCGTGCCGTTGCGGCTCCCGAGATCGCGGAGGACCACCTCGCCCTCCGAGAGCGTGAGCTCGCAGTGGAAACGCGACACGGTGGGGTCGTCGAGGCGCACGTCGGCCGAGTCGTGGGTGCCGACGGCGATCCGACCTTCGCGCGAATGCGTGACGCCTCCCGCCCCGCGCAGGGCAAAGCGCTGAAGGAGCACCCTGTCGGCCCGCGCGCCGTCGTCGGGCGGTGTGACGTCGCGCGTGGCGTCGGTCGTCAAAACTCTCCCCCGAGCGACACGGCGGCGCCCGCGCGATCGGCGCGCGCCCCGGCCCACACGGCGCCAGCGCCGAGCGCCGCGGCGGCCGCGAAGGACCACGTCGAGGCGCGGGCGTGGCGCGCGGCGGCGTCACGGGTCGCCTCCGCGTCGCGGCTCGCGCACGGCGACGCGGGGCAAGCGGCGCGGACCTCTCGCATCTTCTCGCGCGCGGAGAGGCCGAAGTAGGCGCCGACCAGGGCCGACGCGGCGGCGGCCCCGCCGAGCGACCACACGAGCGTGACGGTGCGACCACGCGGCGCGGGCGTGGGGTCCGCGGGAGGGCTCGGGCGCGACGCGGTCAACGACAGGCGCAGGTGCCACACGGCGCCGCCCTCGGTCACGCGGACCTCCGCCCAAGCCGCCTCGTGACCTGGGGCCTCGAGCCTCGCCGTGTGCACCCCGGGATCGACCGGCAGCGCCGCGCCCCATGAGTCCATCGGCAGCGAGACGCCGTCGAGCGCGAGCGTGGCTCCCGGCAGCGAGGCGGCTTCGGGCGCGACGTCGATCTGCACCCGGGGCACGCGGGCCGTGAGCGATCGGAGGTGCGCCTCCGCGAGCGCCTGGCGCCCTGTCGCGGCGTCGCGCCGAGCCCAGGTGACCGCGTCCTCGAAGGCTCGGAGCGCGCGCGCCAGCGAGCCCGTGCGCTCGAGGCACAGCGCGAGCAACAGCGCGGTGCCTCCGCGGGGATCGAGGCGCTGGCTCTCCTCGAGCATCGGGCAGGCCGCCGCGGGGCGCCCCGCGATCATCGCCGCCTTCGCGTCGCCGAAGAGC
>JADLFU010000203.1 GCA_020849655.1 Polyangiaceae bacterium
CGCCCGGGCGGGCGCCGGCCGCGGCGCGGGCGGCCGCGCGCGCGTCGACGGTGGAGCGCGCGGCGTCGGCGCCGCCGCCGAGCGCCTTGTCGGCGGCCAGGTAGAGCTCGTCGAGGAGCCGCGCCTTCCACACGGTGAGCGCGGTCGGGCTCGTGGTCGAGAGATCCGCCACCGTCAGCAGGAAGAGATCGCGCAGCGCCTCGGCGTCGGGGGCCGCGCGCAGCAGCTCCTCCACGGTCGCCGGATCGTCGACGTCGCGCCGGGTCGCGAGGTGGTACATCGCGAGGTGCACGCGGATGAGGTGCGCGATCGCCGCCGTCTCTCCCTCGGGCAGCCCGAGTCGCGGGCAGATGTGGAGCGCTAGCTCGGCGCCGCGCTCCGCGTGGCCCTTGCCGCCGATGTCCTTGCCGACGTCATGCAGCAGCGTCGCCATGTACAGCACGCGCGGCCGGCTGGCCTCGGCGGCGAGCCGGCAGGCGAGGGGGTACTCCGCCGCGAGCTCGGAGTCGCCCCGCGCGAGCGCCCGCAGCCTGTCGACCGCGGCGACCGAGTGAACGTCGACCGTGTACACGTGGTACACGTCGTGGTGCACGCGCCCGACGACCGGAGAGAACTCGGGGATCATCGCGACGAGCAGCCCCACGTCGTGCAGCTCGCCGAGCACCGAGCGCCTGAAGAACTGCGTCTCCTGCGCGGTGGTCGTCAGCTCGACGAACAGGCGCGCGGCCTCGGGTGACCGCGAGAGGTCCGCTGCCCACGCCGGGTCCTGCGCGGCCCGCGTCACCGCGTCGCGCGCGGCGGCGAACACCGGCCGCTGCCGCGCGATCGCCTCCGCGTACAGCCGGAGCGCGACGGCCGGATCGTCGCGGAGCCGCTCGGGCGAGTCGAAGGTGAGCTGCTGATCGAACGACACGAGGCCCGCGCCCACGGCCTCCTCGTGCGGCCTCCTGCGGCCGATGACGGGGCGCGCGCGGCGGGTGACGAGCTCGCGGAGCTGCGAGACGGTGCGGGCGGCGCGGTAGTAGTCGGACATGAACGCCTCGACCGCCGCGCCTCCCTCGCCGTAGCCGAGCTCGGGCGCGATCCGCTCCTGCTGATCGAACGTCAGCCTGTCGGCGCGCCGCCCCGCCGCGAGGTGCAGCCGGTTGCGCACGCGCCAGAGCAGCTCGCGCGCGGCGGACAGCTCCCCCGCCTCGCGCTGCACGATCACGCCGTAGCGCACCAGCCCCGCCGCGGTCATCACGCCCCACCGCGCGCGCGCCATCCAGCCGATCACGTCCAGATCGCGCATCGCGCCCGCGCCGTTCCGGACGTCGGGCTCGAGCAGGTACACGCTGCCCCCGAAGCGAAGGTGGCGCGCGGCGACCTCGAGCTCGAGGCGGTCGACGAACGCGGCGATGCCCGCGTCGCCGAACAGCGACGAGCGCGCCCGGAGCGCGAGCGCCTCCGACCGCGCGCCGTCCCCCGCGAGGTGCCGCCAGTCGAGCAGCGAGGTCGCCGTCGGCAGATCGGTGCGCGCGAGCTCGATCAGCTCCTCGGCCTCGACCACCTGGTGCCCGATCGTCAGCCCGCCGTCCCACAGCGGATACAGCACGCCGTCCGCGAGCTCGCCCGCGCGGTCGCGATCGCGCGCGTCCACGAGGAACCTCACGTCCAGATCGCTCGCCAGCGCCATCGCGCCCCGCCCGTAGCTCCCCACCGCCGCGAGCGCGTGCCCGAGGTGCAGGCGGGTCGCCGCGAGCGCGTGCACCGACGAGAGCAGGCCGTCGAACACCTTCGCGTGCCGAGCGCCGAGCGCCTCTCCTCCCGACGCTGGATCCCCCGGATCGACGAGCGCCGTGAGCGCGCCGCGGTGCCGCGCGACGTACGCGCGCACCTCCGACACCAGGCTTGGCGGGGCGACCGAGGGGGGCGGCTGGGAGCGCACGCGCCGCTCTCTGGGGCGCTCCCGTGGATGCCGCAAGCGTCCAGTGGCCCTGCAACGTTTGCGAGGCTACGCACCGCTTTCTTGACGCCTCGTGCCGGCGTGTGGCTTTGAACCGAGCGTTCGAGCCGATTCTTCCGCGGCAGCGCGCCTGGCTCACGGGCACGTGGCTTGCTTGCGGCGCTCTAGCCCCATGACCCGCTCGCGCGCCCTGCTCCTGGCCTTCGCGATCGCGATCCCGCTCGTCGGGGCCGCGACCACCTCGGGATGCTCGACGGAAGACCCGTCCGCCGCGCCCGGCCTGGACGGCGACGTGGGGGCCGCCGGCGCGCCGCCCCTCGATCCCTGCGCAGACCCGTCCCGGTCGGGCTGCCCCTGCGCCGACGAGGGCGCGGTGACCGACTGCGGGACGGTGAAGGAGAAGACGGGCGACTTCGTGCTGTGCTCGCAGGGCACCGCCCGGTGCGAGGGCGGCAAGTGGGGCGAGTGCAAGGGCGAGTACCAGATCATCAAGAGCCAGGGCGCCGTCGCGCTCTCGACAGGCAAGGGCGGCGTGCAGCCGCTCGACGTCAGCCCGCCCGCGATGTGCGTGAACAACCCGTGCAGCCCGTCTTGCCAGGTCATCGGCGACAGCAGCGCCGGGGTGCCCGCGCAGGACGGCGGCCCCGTCCCCACCGACGCGGGCGGCTACACGCTCTCGCAGAACACCGTCACCGCCGAGTGCAACGGGCTGCAGTGCTTCCAGGTGCAGTGCCCAGGCAACGGCACGACGTCGATCTCGGGCGTGGTCTACGATCCGTCCGGCCTGCGCCCGGTCTCGGGCGCGCTCGTGATGATCCCGAACGGCCCCGTCCCGCCGCTGCCGAGCGGGGTCAACGGCACCTCGGACTGCTCCAACAACACCCTCCCGAAGGCCATCTCGTACGCGTTCACCGCCGCGAACGGCAGCTTCACGCTGACGAACGTGCCGGTGAAGAGCAACCTCCCCGTGCTCATCCAGATCGGCCGCTGGCGCCGCGAGATCACCGTCAACCCGGTCTCGTGCAGCAACGTCGCGGTGCCCGCGTCGCTGAGCCGCCTCCCGAAGACGCAGGCCGAGGGGAACATCCCCAAGATCGCGCTCCGCACCGCTGGCTGCGACGCGTTCGAGTGCCTGCTGCGGCGCATCGGCATCGCGGACTCCGAGTTCACGAACCCGGGCGGCACGGGCAGGGTGCACCTCTACCGGACGGGCGGCGGCAAGAAGATCAACAACTCCACGCCCGACACCGGCGCGCTGCTCAACGACGTCAACGTCACGAAGGGCTACGACCTCGTGATGCTCCCGTGCGATTGCGGCAGCGAGTACAACACGCAGTCGAACACGCGCCGGACGAACCTCCAGACCTACGCCAACCTCGGCGGTCGCGTGTTCACGTCGCACTGGGGGCGAGAGTGGGTCGAGCACACCTCGTGGGCCTTCGTCGCGCAGTGGTACGGGGGCGGCACCTGCGGCGACTACGGCTGCAAGAACCCCATGGTCGGCCACATCGACACGTCGTTCGCGCGCGGCCTCGCCTTCCAGCAGTGGATGAACGCGGTCGGCATCGCGGGCACGACGTTCAACATCTCCCCGATGCGCATCGACGTGCGCAAGCTGCTCTCGTCGCAGGCCATCCGGTGGGTGTACGGCTGGAGCGACAACAACCCCGGGGCGCACCCGGGCGCGCCCGACGCCGTCCCTGACTTCACGTTCGACACGCCGCTCAACATCCCTGACAGCCAGAAGGTCGGGCGCGTGATGTACACCGACATGCACCTCGCCGATCCGAGCGGCAGCCCCGGCGGCACGTTCCCGGGCGGCTGCAACAACCCGACGGGCAACATCAGCTCGCAGGAGAAGGCCGCGGAGTACCTGCTCTTCGATCTCGGCGGGTGCGTCGGCGCGGAGGATCCGATCGACGTGACGGCCGAGTACGAGCCCGCCACGCTCTCGCGCGACTACTCGGCGGTGTGCCCCGTCGGCAAGCGCGTGAAGTGGCGCCTGTTCAACTGGAAGGCGTCGATCCCGACCCCGCCGATGGGCGTCACCACGGCCGGCATCCACTTCGACGTGCAGACCGCCGAGACGCCGGCGCAGCTCGCGTCCGCGACGCAGGTGTCGCTCGGCGACGCGGTCGTCTCCAACCCGACGACCTGGAACGGCGCCGACGTCGATCAGAAGCTCGTCGCCGCGAACCTGAAGTCCGCCCCGCACCTGCGCGTCACGATGCTGTTCCAGCCGTCGAGCGACGGGAAGCAGGCGCCGACCCTGCTCGCGTGGGAGCAGATGTTCGACTGCGTCGACTCCGAGTGAGGCTTCGCTAAGCGCTTCGCGAAGAGGCGACCGAGGAGCCCCTTCGTCGGCGTCGTCGAGAGGCGGCTCGCGAGGGCCTCGAGCTCCGGGTCGGCGGGCAAGAGGCCCCGCGCGCGCGCGAGCTCTCGCTGCGCGGGCTCGAGCGCGCCCTTCGCGAGCGCCTCCTCCGCGTTGATGCGGTGCACGAGCGCGCGGTAGGCCGGGTTGTGCGGATCGGTGCGCAGCGTCCACGCCGCGGCCTCCCTCGCGCCGACGAGATCGCCACCCGCGAGCCGCGCGCGCGCCGCCTGGAACAGCGCCTCTCGACCCTCCTCGGTCGCCGCGAGCCGGACCGGCACGTCGTCGAGCTCCCCCCGGGCCGCGCGCGCAGAGACCGGCGCGACCTCCGCCAAGAGCTCGTCGAGCAGCGCGCCCAGGCGGGCCGCGCCGGTCGGCGGGAGATCGGTGAACCGAAGGCCGACGCGCGTGACCTTCTTCGCGCCGTCCTCCCGGCGCGCGACGATGACGGCGGGCAGCGGCGGCGGGGCCTGCTCCTGCCCGAGCAGCGGCAGGCCGTCCGGATCGAGGTGCAGCGTGACCGCGCCCCGCTGCGCCACGGCCCCGGCCACGACGACCGCGGCCCCCCGCGCGGAGAGATCGACCACGTCGCCCAGCGTCGACGCCCCGCTGCCGAACGTCAGCATCCCTGGACAGTGGAGCCGAACACGAGGGTGACGGCGGGCGTATCGCATGGGTACATGACTTCTCTCATGGCGCCGCCCCGGCGTCGATGGCGCGCTCGTCGCGCAGCCGGCGCTTCAGCTGGGCGTAGCGCCAGTAGGTGTAGAGCACCGGCAGGATCTCGAGCGTGAGGAACGCAGACGTCGCGAGCCCGCCCACCATCGGCGCCGCGACCCGCCTCATCAGATCAGCGCCCGTCCCCTCCGCCCAGAGGAGCGGCACGAGCCCGGCGAACATCGAGCCGACGGTCATCAGCTTCGGGCGCACGCGCATCACGGTGCCCTCGGTGTGCGCGTCGACGATGTCGTCGAGCGTGCGGATCCTGCCCTCGCGGAGGCGCCGCTCGTACGCGTGATCGATGTAGACGATCATCACGACGCCGGTCTGCGCCGCGAGCCCGACCAGCGCGATCACGCCGACCCACACCGCCGCCGACAGCCGGTAGTCGAGCAGGTAGAGCAGCCACACGCTCCCGACGAGCGAGAACGGGATGCTCGCGAGCACGAGGAACACCTCGGTGATGTTCTTGAACTGCAGGTACAGGAGCCCGACGATCGACGCGAGCGCGAGCGGCACGAGCAACAAGAGCCGCTCACGCGTGCGCTCGAGCTCCTCGTACTGCCCCGCGAACCGCAGCTCCTCGCCGCGTCCGAGGCGAAGCTCGCCCGTCGCCGTCGCGCGCGCGAGCTCCTCTCTCGCGCGGCGCACGTAGACGCCCACGTCGGCTGACGGCGAGAGGTCGACGAAGACCTGGCCGACGAGCCGGGAGGCCTCGCTGCGGAGCATCGCCGGGCCCTCGGTCACGCGCACGTCGGCGAGCTCGCCGAGCGGGACGGTCGCGCGACCGCCGGGGAGGGGGACGGGCATCGCGCGGAGCGCGTCGGGGGTGCTGCGGAAGTCCTCGAGCGTCCGCACCGTGATCGGCACGCGCAGGCGTCCCTCCACCGCGGTCTCGACGGTCGCCCCGCCGACGCCCATCTCGACGAGCTCGAGCACGTCGCGCGGCGAGAGGCCGCGGCGCGCGAGCTCCTCCCGCCGCGGCGCGACCTCGAGGTACGCGCCGATCGACGCGCGCTCGAAGAAGGCGCTGCGCGTGCCGCCCACGCGCGAGAGAACGCGCTCGACCGCGGCCCCGGTGCGATCGATCGACGCGACGTCGTCGCCGAAGATCTTCACGCCGACCGGCGTGCGGATGCCCGTCGCGAGCATGTCGACGCGCGCCTGGATGGGCATCGTCCACGCGCTGCGGAACCCAGGGGTCGTGACGGCGCGGTCGAGCTTCTCGATGAGCTCGGCGTCCGTCTGGCGTCGCTCGTCGGGCCAGAGCGCGCGCGCGGGCGCCTGCGCCCAGCTCGGCCAGCTCGACCAGAACCGCGCGACCTTCACCTTGGGCCAGCGCTCGCGGGGCTGCAGCCGCACCACGGTCTCCACCATCGACAGCGGCGCGGGATCGGTCGCCGTCTCGGCCCGCCCGACCTTGCCGTGCACCGCGAGCACCTCGGGGAACCGCCTCAGCCTTGCGTCGGCCGCGATCAGCTGTCGCTCGGCCTCGGCGATCGAGATGCCCGGCAGGGTCGTCGGCATGAAGAGGAGATCGCCCTCGTCGAGCGCGGGCATGAACTCCGAGCCGAGCTTCATCGCGGGCGGGACGGCCGACGCGACGGCGAGCAGCCCGATCGCGATCGTGGCGCGCGGGCGCGAGAGCGCGAGGTGCACGAACGGGCGGTAGACGTGGCGAATCGCGCGCGAGACCGGGTGGCGCTCCTCCGAGACGATGCGCCCCGTCAGCAGCAGATCTCGCAGCGCGGGGGCGAGCGTCACCGAGAGCACCGCCGCGGCCAGCATCACGCAGGTCTTCGTCAGCGCCATCGGGCGGAACAGCTTCCCCGCGTGGCCCGTCAGCCCGAACACCGGCAAGAACGCGACGGCGACGATGAGGAGCGACGAGAAGATGGCGGGGGTCACCTCGTGCGCCGCCTCCGCGAGCCGCCGCGAGCGCTCGGCGGGCGTCAGCTCGCCCGCGCCCTCGAGGTGCTTGTGGCACGCCTCGATCATCACGATCTCGGCGTCGACGGTCGCGCCGATGGCGATCGCGAGGCCGCCGAGGCTCGTGATCGTCGCCGGCACGCCGAGCAGGGTGACCGGCACGAGCGCGAAGAGGACCGCGAGCGGCATCGTCGCGATCGGCAAGAGCGCGCTCCGCGGGTGCAGGAGGAAGATCATGATCACCAGCGCGACCACGAGGCCCTCCTCGATCAGCGAGCCGATCAGGGTGCGCACGCTCCGATCGATGACGCCGCTGCGATCGTAGGTCGTGATGATCTCGAGCCCCTCGGGCAGCGTGCGGCGGAGCTCGGCGAGGCGCTCGTCGACGCGCTCGATGACGGCGCGCGCGTTCTCCCCCTGGCGCGCGATGACCACCATGCCCGCGGTGTCGCCGCCGCCGTCGAGATCGCCGACGCCGCGGCGAGGGGCGGGCCCCTCGACCACCGTCGCCACGTCGCGCACGCGGACGCCCGCGCCGTCGCCAGGATCGACGCGCACCGCGAGGCGCGAGAGATCGTCGGGTCGGAGCGCGTACGACGACGCGCGCACGTAGTGCTCTCGACCTGAGATCTCGATCGCGCGACCGCCCGTCTCGCCGTTGCCGCGCCGCACCGCCTCGGCGACCTCGAGGAGCGTGACGCCGCGCTCGCGCAGGCGCGACGGGTCGACGCGCACCTCGAGCTGCCGGACGAAGCCGCCGAGCGGCGCGACCTCGGCGACGCCGGGCACGCTCTCGAGCGCGTACCGCAGGCGCGTGTCGACGAGCGCGCGCAGCTCCGCGACGTCGCGCGCGCCGCGCCTATCGACCAGCGCGAGCTGCATCACCCACCCGACGCCCGTCGCGTCCGGGCCGAGCGTCGGCGTCACGTCGCGCGGCAGCCTGTCCCGCAGCGTGCTCAGGCGCTCGAGCACCTTCGTGCGCGCGCGCGCGCCGTCGGTGCCCTCGTGGAACACCACGTACACGAAGCTCATCCCCGCCATCGACAGGCCGCGCACCGCGGCGACGTCGGGCGTCGAGAGCAGGCTCGCGGACAGCGGGAAGGTGACCTGGTCCTCCACCGTCGCGGGCGCGCGCCCCGGCGCCTCGGTGAACACGATCACCTGCGGATCGGAGGTGTCGGGCACCGCGTCGAGGGGCAGGTGCCGCACGACCATCGCCGCGCCGAGCGCGAGGACCGCGTAGACGCCCAGCACCGTCCAGCGGTGCCTCGCGCACCAGATCAGGACGGCGTCGATCACGGCGCGCTCGCGCTCGGCGCCGCGCCGCCCGAGATGGCCGCCGTCAGGCGGCTCTCGGCGTCGACGAGGAAGGTGCCCGAGACGACCACGTTCGCGCCCGCGTCGAGCCCTCGCTCGATCTCGACGCGCCCCTGTGCGCGGCGGCCCGGCGTCACCGCGACGGGCCTCAGCGTCTCGCCGGTGTCGACGAAGACGTACGCCTGCTTGCCGGTCTCGACGAGCGCGCTCTCCGGCACGGTCACCCGCGTCTGCGGGCCGAGCTCGAAGGACGCCGTCGCGGGCGCGCCCGGGCGCAGGGTGACGGCGCGGTCGACCGGCACGAGCTTCACGCGGGTCGCGCGGCTGTCGCGCGCCGCCTCGACGAGGGTCAGCTCGACGACGGCGTCGACGCGCGCGTCACCGATCGCCAGCGTGGCCTTCGCGCCTGCCTCGAGCCCGAGCCCCGGCGGCACCTCCGCGAGCGCGTAGCTCCTCGAGGTGTCGACGAGCTCGAACAGCGGCATCTCGGGCGTGACGTACGCGCCCGTCGCCACCTCCTTGCGCAGCACGACGCCCGCGGAGGGCGCGCGCACCGCGACGAGGCGCGTGGGCGCGCGCTTCTCGAGGATCGTCGCGATCTCGCGGTCGCCGACCCCGAACAGCTTCAAGCGCCGGGTCGCGGCCTCACGCGCGCCGACAGCGCCCGCCTCCTCGAGGCGCGCCGCCGCGATGAGCTCCTCCATCGCGCGGTAGATCTCGGGGGAGTACAGGTACGCGACGACCTCGCCGGCCTTCACGCGCGCGCCGACCCGGGAGACGACGACCCGCTCGATGAACCCCGCCGCGCGCGCGTGCACGCGGCCACGACCCTCCTCCGACGCGACGATCTCGGCCGTGACCACGAGCGGCGCCGTCAGCGTGCGGGTCTGTGCGGGCTCCGTCCTGACGCCGGCTCGTCGCAGCTGGTCGCCGTGCAGCGACACCTCGGCGACGCCGGGGACCGGGCTCGGCGGCAGCTCCCGCTTGCGCGCCTCGACGGCGGCCGCGGGGAGCGCGACGAGCTTCATGTGGCAGAGCGGACACTCGCCCGGCTCGTCCGACACGACGAACGCGTGCTCGACCATCGGGCACGTGTAGCGCTGGTCGCCGTGCGCCCCACGGCGCAGCACGAACACCGCCGACAGGACGGCGATCACCAGCGCGATCACGACGAGCGTGCCGCGCGCGGCTCGCGCGAGCGACTCGTCTTCACGGTCGTCGGTCATGGCTGCCTCCTGTCGCTCGCCGCCCGAGGGGTCCGGCCGACGGCCTTGTCGAGCGCGATGCGCGCGCGGGCGAGCTCCGCGCGCAAGGTCGTCGCCTGCTCGTCGAGCTCGACCTCCGCACGCAGCGCGTCGAGCCACGCGGACAGATCGCTGCCACCCCCGGCGTACGTCGCGCGCACGGCCTCCGCGGCGCGGCGCGCAGCGGGCAGCGCGCGCGTGGTCAGCGTCTGGAGGCGGGTCGCGAGGCCGACCGCCCGCGTGTGCGCTTCGATCACCTCGCGCCGCCGCGACCGCGTCTGACCATCGCCCTCGCGCGCCGCCGCGACCGCCGCGTGCCGCGCGGCCTCCTCGGTCGCCGCCGCCCCGCCCGAGAGCCACGGCAGCGACATCGACAGGGTCGCGCCCCAGGTGTCCGGCATGCCCGACGGGCGCGACAGCCCGTAGTTGATCCCCACCGTGATCATCGGCGTCCGCGCCATCGATCGCGCGGCGTCCGCCCGCGCGAGGTCGCGCGCGATCATCGCCGAGCGCACCGCCCCCTCCGGCCGCTCGGCCGCCGCCCGCTGCGTCAGCGTGGCGACGGGCTCGAGCGGCGGCTCGTCCTCCGCGCCGTCGACGGTGATCTCGGCGTCCGGCGCGCGATCGATCTGCGCGTTGAGCGCCGCGCGCGCCTCGACCTCTCTCGCGCCGAGCTCGGCGCGATCCCCGTCGACCCTCGCGCGCTCCAGCTCCACTCGCGCGACGTCGGCGGCGCCGCTCGCGCCGGTCGCGAGCCGCGCCCGCGCCACCTCGGCGACGCCGTCGAGGAGCTTCGCCCTGCGGTCGAGCAGCGCCACGCGGGCCCGCGCCTCCGCGAGCTCGGCGCAGCCGCGATCGACCTCGGCGCGGACGTCGAGCGCCGCCGCGGACGCCTCCGCCGCCGCGCCCGAGGCCTCGGCGAGCATCGCGCGCGCCTCGCCCTCCCTCGCGCCCCGCGGGACGAAGGTCTGGGAGATGCCCAGCATCAGCATCGAGCCGTCGCCGTAGACGAACGGCTTGTGAAGCGGCGCCTCCCACAGCTGGGTCATCACCATCGGCGGAGGCTGCGCGCCCGCTGCCCGCGCCAGCGCGACCTTCTCGCGCACCCTCGCGGCGCGCGCGCCGACCTCGGGCGACAGGGCGAGCGCGCGCTCGCGTATCGTGGCGCAGTCGAGCGCGCCCGACGGCAGCTCCGACGCCGCAGCGGGCGCGGGGTCGGGGGCGTAGAGCGCCCGCGTGACCTCGGGCGGCGTGGGGACGATGGGCTCGCGGGCGGCCTGACAGGCGGGCGAGCCCGAGAGCAGGAGCGCCGCGGCGAGGCGACGGACGGACATGTGAACCTCCTCGTGCGTGGTGGTGGAGCGCAGCGGGCGGCGCGCGGCCGCGCCACGTCACCGGCGCAGCGTGGAGAGGAGGGCGAGCCTGTCGGCGATCCGCGGCGGCGGCGGACCGGAGGGCGGGCGAACACCCGCCAGCGTGTCGTCCAGCGTGCCCCACCGCGCGGCGGCGAACAGCGTCGTGGTCACCGTGGGCGAGGGGAGCGCGATCGCCGGCGCCGCGTGCTCGGCGAGGTCCGCGACGTCGACCGCGACGTGGTCGCAGCACGTGGGCTCGTCCGCCGTCACGTCGGAGTCGCGCGCGAGCTCCGCGCAGCACGCGACGAGGTGCCAGCTGCCGTCGGTCGCGCACCGGACGAGGCCGCGCTTCGCGAGCGCGACGGACGAGACGAGCGCCAGCGCCGCCACGAGGGCGCACAGGCGCAGCCACGTCCACCTCGCGCGGGAGATCCGCATCGTCGCCCGACCGTACGTCACGCGGCCACGCCCCGCAACCCGACGCCTCACGCGGCGCGGCGCTCCGCCGCCATGCGGAGCTCCGCGCGCAGCACGGTGACGAGGATGCCGAGCGCGCCCGCCGCGAACACGAACAGCATGACGTTGAGGATGCCGAGCAGCGTGAACACCACCGTCAGGAGCACGAACGTGTCGCGCTTCGAGATCGGCACGATGAAGCGGTCGAACAGCGTGCGCTCGGCGCCGGGCTTGTCCGTCGAGCCGACGCCGATGGGGTACTTCAAGAGATCGCCGGAGCCGATCTTGATGAGGTACCGGTACTCGATCGCGGAGACGAGCACGCCGCAGGTGACGATGCTCACGCCGAGCCCGAGGTAGACCGGGTTCGCCGTCACGCGGTAGATGCCGTACGCGGCGCAGCCGAAGAACCCGTAGTTCGTGAGGTCGTCCCCGATCGTGTCGAGCCACTCGCCCGCGCGCGAACCGCGGAAGGTGAGGCGGCTCATCTCGCCGTCGCACCCGTCGAGCACGCTCTGCGTCTGGTAGAGCACCGACGCGGCGACGAGCGGCCAGTACGTGCCGTACGTCGCCAGGTAGGCGCCCGCGAGCCCGATGAACAGGATGCCTATCGACACGTGGTTCGGGTGCAGCGGCAGGGCGACCAGGAACCTCGTGAAGAACAGCGAGATGTATCTATTGAAGTGCGTGCTCGTCGGGCCGTCCTGCGGCTTGCGCAGCGAGCGGAGCATCGCGCGCCGCGCCCGCGCGCGCGAGGCCGCGTCGACGACGGTGATGGGCGCGAACCCGTACGCGACGTCGTGGTCGAAGGGCTCCTCGGCGACGTCCCAGTCTCGCTCGCCGTGCCGCGCCTTGAAGGCCGACAAGAGGCCGCGGTGCACGACGAGGTTCGCCGGCGCGCGGAACACGAACGCGCCGCTCGGCCTCGCCGCGACCACCGGGATGGTGAGCCGGGGATCTCGCAGCGACGCGGCGAGCTCCGGGTCGGCCGCGACGATCGCCGCCGCTCCCGACGCCTGGGCCGTCAGCGCGAGCCGCAGCGGCAGCGTCAGGCCGAGCACCTCAGCACGGAGCACGCGAGGGTCGTTCGGCAGGTCGAGCGAGAGGACGAACGCCATCGGCGCGAAGTCGGCCCGTGCTACAAGATTCCGCATGTCCCGTCATGCTTCTTTCGCCTGGGCGGCGGCCCTCTGCGCGGTCGCGCTCGGCGCGTGCGGGGGCTCGGACGACGCCCCGGCGTCACCGCCGTCGAGCGCCGGCGCGGCCGGTCAGGCGGGCGCAGCGGGGCAGGGGGGCGCGGCCCAGCGAGGCGCGCTGTTCGAGGTCCCCGACGATCTCTCGACGCTCGCGGAGGGCTGCTCGATCGACGGCATCGTGATCGACGGCGAGTGCATGCCGAGGTTCCTCGATCACCCGTACCCCAGCGACTGGCGCCGCGACCCCGACGGCAAGGTCCGCACGAAGGGCTACCCGAACTTCAAGGGCGTCAAGACCGTCCAGGACTACATCGATTTCTCGGACCGCCTGCTCGACGGCTTCTCGCCGCAGGCCGCGGGCTTCGTGAGGTTCGGCGTGACGCTCGATCCGGCCACCCTGCCGAAGTCTCCGTCCGACTCGCTCGACGCGGCCGCCTCGGTGCAGTTGGTCGACGTCGACGACTCGTCCCCCGAGAAGGGCACGCGCCGCCTCGTGGATCTCTACTACCGCGAGAAGGTCGGGGCGTACTGGCAGCCGAGCACGCTCGCGTTCCTGCCTGTGTTCGGGTACCCGCTGCGCCCGAACACGCGCTACGCGTTCGTCGTCACCGACGCCGCGAAGGCGGCCGGTGGCGCGGCCCTCTCGCGGCCCGCTGCGCTCGACGCGGTCCTCGGCCTCGGGCCCGACGTGGGCGGCACCGCCAAGCTCCGCGACGCGTGGGCCCCGGCCCTCTCCGTGCTCGCGGCCGCCGGCGTCGAGAAGGCGCGCGTCCAGCACCTCACGGTCTTCACGACGGGAGATCCGACGGGCGAGCTCTTCCGCGTGCGCGACCACGTGCGCGCGTCGTACCCCGCGCCAGCGTTGAAGGGCCCCGTCGCGCAGAAGGACGACGCCGCGGCGTACGACGTCTACGAGGGCAACTACGGCCCATCGCCCGATTTTCAGCGAGGCAAGATCCCGTTCGAGCACCGCGGCGACGGCGGCGCGTTCGCGTTCGGCGCGAGCGGCGCGCCCGAGGTGCAGCGCGAGTTCGATCTTCGCTTCGCGCTCGCCGTGCCGAAGTCGTCGAAGTGCCCGATGCCCGCCGCGGGCTACCCGATCGTCCTCTACGCGCACGGTACGACCGGCAGCTACCGCTCCTACATCAACGACGGCACCGCGCGCTCGCTCGCCGAGCAGTGCGTCGCGTCGATGGGCGTTGACCAGATCTTCCACGGCACGAGACCCGGCGCGCCCACCGGCCCCGACAAGGACTCGCTCATCCAGCTGCTGTTCTTCAACTTCGAGAACCCGGAGGCCGCGCGGACGAACGGCCGCCAGTCGGCCATCGACGAGGTGCAGCGCGCGCGCCTCTTCACGGAGACGAAGATCTCCATCCCCGCCGCGGAGTCGAGGACGGGCGCCGAGATCAAGTTCGACGGCTCGAGGCTGATGTTCTACGGCCACTCGCAGGGCGGGCTGAACGGCCCGCTCTACCTCGCCGCCGACGACAGCGCCCGCGGCGGCGTGCTCTCGGGCTCGGGCAGCGTCATCTCGATCACGCTGCTGGAGAAGACGAAGCCGCTGCCGAGCGTGGCCGCGGTGGTGAGGGGCGTGTTCCTCGCGCTGAAGCCCGACGAGGCCGAGGAGCTGAACTCGTTCCACCCCGTCATCTCGATCGCGCAGCAGATCGTCGACGCGCTCGACCCCATCCACTACGTGGGGCACATCGCGCGCGCGCCGCGGCCGGGGTTCGCGCCGAAGAGCATCTACCAGACGGAGGGCGTGAACCCCGACTTCACCGGCGACAGCTACACGCCGCCGCACGCCATCGAGGTGCAGGCCGTCGCGACGGGGCTGCCGCTGATGAACCCCGTCATCCACCCGGTGCGCGAGATGACGTTCGGCGGCGGCTTCGGGCCGATCACGATCCCCGCGGGCGGCCTCTCCGGCAACCTCGCGGGCGGCAAGGCCACGGGCGTGCTCGCGCAGTGGCCCGCCTCGAAGGCGAGCGACGGCCACTTCGTGATCTTCGACATCCCCGCCGCGCAGCTGCAGGCGGCGGAATTCTGCCGCGATCTCGCCGCCGATCCCGTCGGTCGCGTCACGCCGCCCGGAGCGCCGTGACGTCCCCCCGCGAGGCCCGCGACGCCGCGCACTGGGACGCCGTCGACGAGGCCACCGAGCTGCTCCGCGAGGGCGCGTACGAGGCGGCGCTCACGCGGCTGCGCGACGTCCTCCAGAGCGATCCACACAACCCTTACGCGTACTATTTCACCGGCGTGGGGCTGTGGGAGCTGTCGCAGCTCGAGCCGGCGCGCGACGCCTTCCGCGCGGCGGTGGCGATCTCGCCGGGCTACGTGGGCGCGCGCGCGTCGCTCGCCGCGGTGCTGCACAAGCTGGGCGACCACCGCGGCGCGGTGCGCGAGGGCGAGTCGGCGCTCAGGATCTCGCCGGAGAGCCCCGACGCGCTGTACGCGGTCGGGCAAGCCGCGCTCGCGCTCGGCGACCGTGACGCCGCGGCGCACTACCTCGAGCGCTTCGTGCGCACGAAGCCCGAGTACGAGGTGGGCGTCGAGGTCGCCGAGACGCTCGAGCTGCTGCGCCAGGGCGGCGCCGCGCCCCCTTGAGCGTCAGTCGTAGTACTCGTTGCCGAGGTGGGTGATGAGCGGCTCGTTCTTCATCCAGCGCAGCGTGTTCTTCAGCTTCATCGACTGGATGAACAGATCGTGCTCCGGGTACAGCTGCGGCGCGGTCATCGGGCTCTTGAAGTAGAACGACAGCCACTCCTGGATCCCCGAGAACCCGGCGCGCTTCGCGAGATCGAGGAACAGCGCGAGATCGAGCACGATCGGCGCCGCGAGGATCGAGTCGCGGCACAAGA
>JADLFU010000204.1 GCA_020849655.1 Polyangiaceae bacterium
CGCGGTGGGCCCGACGAACACCGGGAAGCGGAGCATCAGGTTTTCCGGAAACACCTTGATGGGGCGGAGGCGCGGCAGCTCCTCCTGCCTTCGCGTCTCCGGAATCACGCGTTGTCGCGCGGCTCGGCGTCTTCGTGTTGACGTCGTCGATCCACGCGGCGAGCTGGGCCGAGAGGTCGGCCTCGTCGAGGAACACGCGGGGCTTGAAGAACGCGCTCGTCACCCACTTCACGAGCTGCTCGACCGCGCCCTTCTGGTTGCCGCTTCGCGCGGCGCACATCTCGACGCCGACGCCGAGGTCGACGACGGTCTGGGCGAAGGTCGAGTTGAAGGCCTCGACATCACGCCCGACGCCGCTCTTCTTCACGATCGTGCGCGGGCGATCGAAGACGGCCATCAGCGGCAGCCCGCCGAATGAGGTGAAAGCCCGTGCCAGGCCGCGGACGATGCTCTCGACGCGCTCGTGGGCGACGAGCTCGACCGCGACGAAGCGCGAGAACTTGAGACGAGAGGCGAAGAAGTGGACACGCTTCTTTCGACCGTCGACGAACCGCACGTCGACGTGTCCGAAGTCGTGCTGCGAGAACTCGCCGGGCAGGCCCTCGAAGCGAACGACCGGGACGTCGTGCTTCGGACGGAGACCGGCGACCACCGTGTAGAGCGCGGTCTTGTGCCCGTCGTACCCGGCCTCGCGAGCACGCCGGAACAGCTCCTGCGTCGGCAGCGTCGCGTCCTCGGCGAGCCACGCGGTGATGCGGCTCACGAACGCCGTGGTCTTGGACGGCCGTCCCACACCGCGCGCGCGCACCCTCGCCGGGTCGTCGACGTCGGTGACCGCGGCCTCGCGCTGCACGCGCCGCACCGTCGCGAGCGACACGCCCGCGAGCTCGGCCACGCACTTCTGCGCGTGTCCGGCCTCGAGGAGCACCTGAACCTTGTGACGCACGAGCAGGGGCAGCATCTCGCTCACCTGCTCCGCGCGCGAAGCTCCGACCATCGTCGTCATTCTGATTTCTCCTTTCCGGAGTGCTCAGAATTTCCGGAACGGGAGCGCTCAGATTTTCCGGAACCACCATCACCGACCCAGCTTCCGCTCGCGCGGGCGCCGGGCGAGGCCCGGCGGCGGGCTCTACAATGGGGCGATGTAGCTGTCGTCCATGGGGAGATGTAGTTGTCGCTCAGCACTCGGCCGTGCGCCTCCAGCACCGCCCGAACCGGTCGCAGACCACCTTCACCTTGGCCCGAAAGTCCGGGTCAGGATGTGCAGCCACATCCGTACCCGGTGAGGGCGCAGCCCGCCGCAACCCAACGACCGACGGATCTCGCTCAGGCTCATGGTCTTGCCAGTCTGCCGAGCGAGCTCCTGCAGCGCACGCAGCGTCCAGACCGTCGAGAACGACGCGCGAAACTCCTTGGCTGCCCGCGCCTCATCGTGGCGCGCCGTCGCCAGCGCGACCTCGGCCGCTGCCAACTGCGCAGTCGACCTCGACGCGGTCGACGACGACGTGCGGCTTGCGGCGCACCGGCAGCTCGAGGCGCCCGTCGACGAGGCGCTCGAGGAGCTCGCGAAGCTCCGCGCGTGACAGCGAGGCGGTGACTCTCCTGGGCGGGCGCGGCCCGTCGCCCCAGGCGCGACGGGCGGATCGGCGTCACTCCTCGGACAGCTCCTCGCCGTCGAGGTCGTCGCCCTCGGCGTCATCCTCGTCCTCGTCGTCGTCGACGACGAGCAGCGGCAGGCGGCGCTTGCCGACGGGGCCCTCCTCGACGAAGTCACGCAGCGCCGACGTCTCCTTCAGCGCCTCGACCCGCGCCATGGCCCGCACCTCGAGCTGGCGGATGCGCTCGCGCGTGAGGTTCATGATCGCGCCGACCTCCTCGAGCGTCGTGCCGCCGCGGTCGGCGATGTCGAGCGAGCAGCTCTCGGTCATGTCCTCGACCTCGAGATCGGGGAAGTTGAGCTTGATCGCGCCGGTGCGCGCCTGCACGTCGAGGAACAGGTGGTACTTGCAGCTCACGAACGGGCACGGGCGCATGGCCTCGTGGCACTCGGCGCGCGTCCTCGGCTTCTGGTGATCGCTCTCCGGGTAGAGGATGCGCCCGAGCTCGAGCTCGCGCTTGGTCATCCGCTTCACGCTGATGGTGCGCGCGCGCACCGGGCGCTTGCGCCGCGACCGCCGCTGCTCGCGCGTCTCGGGCTTCTTCGCCAGCGCGCCCTCGGTGTCGGTCGCCGCGTCGCCGCTCGCGCCCTGGTCGCCCGCCCCGCCGCTCGGTCCCTCGAAGATCTCGTCGTCCTGCTTCGTCATCACGCTTCCTCTTCTCGCTGCTCGCCTTGATCCCGAGGCGCGCGGGCGGCCGAACCACCTGGCCACTCGAAACGGCGCCTCCGCCCGTTTCGCCTGCGCGCCGACCCAATCTGTCAGTCGAACCACACCCGGCACCGCCCGGCCGTCCCGCGGCCGAGCCGTGCGCGAAGACCTCTCGCGCCCCTCACCCCGTCTCGCGCGCGAGCTCCGCCCGCGCGATGAGCCTGCTCTCTATCTCCGACAGCCTGTCGATGAGCTCGCTCGCCATCCTGCGAGCGCCCTTGATGTCCACCGCGACGGCGCGCGCCACCGGCTCGCCCCTCGCGCTCTCCGACGCCTCCAGGAGGGCGTCGAACACCTTCGTGAGCGTGCGCTCGAGCTCCTCGATGTCGCCGCGCACGAACAGCACCTCGCGCTGGATCTGCTCGATCGTCAGATCGCGCGCCATCATGTCGCGCACCCGGCAGATCTGCCGGACGACGCTCGCCGGATACAGCCCCTGCGAGCCCTGGTGCTTGCCCTTCTTCCCGATGCGCTTCGAGCGCGGCAAGAGGCCCTGCTGCACGTACTTGCGCAGCGTCGCCTCCGAGAACGACACGCCGAGCCCCGCCAGCAGATCGAGGATCTGCCTCGACGTGAGCCCGCTCTCGTGCTCGCGCTCGATCTTGTGGAAGTGGCTCTCGAGTTTCTGATCCATCGCCCCAGGACTCGCCTCTCGGACGACCTGGACGGTATTCCACTGAATGGAGGCCAGTCAATGGACGGGCGTCGAAAATTTGCCGGTACGCCGTGTTTTGTAGGCTTTGACGGCGCATTCGCCGCTTCGATAAGAGATTGAATGTCTCATCGTCGCGCGCGACGCGCCGCGCCCCTCCGGCGCGGGTCCGCGGCGCTCCCCGGGGCGGCCTGCGAGCGCGACGGAGCGTAGTCGAAGGCCCGCGGCCTCGCCAAGAACCCGACGGAGATCCGGGGTCGCGCGGCGTGTACTAGAGTCGCGCGCGTGGACTCGCTCCTCAGCGACACGCGCGACGTCAGCGCGCGGGACGTCCGCCTGCGCGTGGTCGAGTACGGCAGCGGCCCGCCGCTGCTCCTCTTGCACGGCTTCCTGATGACGCACGCGGCGTGGGGCGCGGTCGTGCCCGCGCTGGCGACGCGGTTCCGCGTCGTGACGCCGGATCTCCCGGGCTTCGGCGACAGCGAGAAGCCGTCGCCCACGCGGTTCGCGTACGGCGTCGAGCGCTTCGCCGCGTGCATCGCCGATCTCATCGCAGCGCTCTCGCTCGGGCGGCCGCACGTCGTCGGGCACGGGATGGGCGGCGCCATCGCGATCGCGCTCGCGGCGGCGCACCCGGAGTTCGTCGACAGGCTAGTGCTGGTCGATCCCCACGTCTACTCGATCGGCCGGCGAAGCCGCGCGTTCGACATGCCGGTGCTCGGGGGGTTCTTCTTCAAGCAGCTGTACGGGCGCGCGCTGTTCCGCGCGTACTTTCGCGACTTCATCCTGTCGCCCGGGTTCCCGCTGCCGCTCGAGGCGATCGATCGGATGTACGCGGCGTTCAACGCGCCCGCCGCGCGCGAGAGCGCGTACGCGACGATGCTCGCGACCGCGGACACGCGCAGCACCGAGGCGCGCCTGTACCGCGTGCGCGCGCCGTCGCTCGTGATCTGGGGGCGCAGCGACAGGCTGCACCCGTCGCCGCTCGCGCCGCGGTTCGCGCGGGAGATCGGCGCGGCGCGGCTCGAGGTGATGGAGGCGGGGCACGCGCCGCACCTCGAGCGGCCGAGCGAGTTCGTGCACCGCGTGACGAGCTTCCTCACCACGGAGCGCGGGTGACGCGGGGGATCTTCGCGCGCGCGCTCGCCTCGGGCCGCGGGCGGGCGGGGCTCGCGCTGCTCGGCGCGGTCGCGCTGCTCGCGTGCGTCGGGCCGTGGCTCTCGACGCACGGGCCGAACCACAGCGATTTCGCCGCGGGGATCGCCCCGGACGGCGGACCCGTCGGGCCGTGCCGCGCGCACCTGCTCGGCACCGATCACCTGTTCCGCGACGAGCTGTCGCGCCTCGGGCACGGCGCGCGGTTCTCCCTGTTCGTGGCCGTCACGGCGACGCTCCTCTCGTCGCTCATCGCCGCGGTCGTCGGGACGGTCGCGGGGTGGACGGCGGGCACCCGGCTCGCCGCGATCGATCACGCCGCGATGCGCCTCGTCGACGTGCTCCTGTCGTTCCCGTACCTCTTGCTCGTGATGGCCATCGGCGCGGCGCTCGATCGCACGGGCGCGCTCACCGTGCTGCTCGTCCTCGGCGCGACGGGGTGGCTCGGCACGGCGCGGATCGTCCGCGCGAAGACGATGGCGCTGCGGAGCGAGGGGTACGTCGAGGCGGCGCGCGCGCTCGGCGGCACGGCGCCGCACGTGCTCCGGGCGCACGTCGCGCCGAACGTCGCGGGCACCGTGCTCGCCCTCTCCGTCGCGAGCATCGCGTCGATGATCCTCGCGGAGAGCGTGCTCTCGTACCTCGCGGTCGGCGTCGAGCCGCCGACGGCGACGCTCGGGCGGATGCTGCAGGAGGGACAGGCGGCGCTGACGCTGCGCCCGCGGCTGGTCGCGCTGCCGGGCGCGGTGATCCTCGCGTCGGTGCTCGGGTTCGGGCTCGTCGGCGAGGCGCTCCGCGCGGCGCAGGCGTCGGAGGATCGCCGCGCGTGAGGCGGCTCGCGTGGCTCGTCGCAGCGCTCGGCGCGCTCGGGTGCAGCGCCGAGGTGTCCCCTCCCCTCGGCGATCGCGACGCCGCGGTCCCGGTGCGCGGCGGGACGCTGCGGATGGCGAGCTTCACCGACGTGCGCTCGCTCGACGCGGCCGTCGCCTTCGACGAGGTGTCCCACGCGCTGGAGAGCCTGATCTACGCGACGCTCGTCACGCTCTCGCCGACGGGCGAGATCGAGCCCGAGCTCGTCGAGAGCTGGACGGTCGACGAGGCGCGCACGCGCTACGTGTTCCGGCTGCGCGCGGGCGTCGTGATGCAGGACGGCCACCCCCTCACCGCCGACGACGTGAAGCGCAGCATCGAGCGCGCGCTGTCCCCCGACACGCCGTGCCCGGTCGCGTCGTTCTACGAGCGCATCCTCGGCTTCTCCGACTACGCCTCCCGCCGGGCGTCCACGCTGCGCGGCGTCGAGGTGCTCGGCGATCACCTGTTCGCCGTGTCGCTCTCCGAGCCCGACGCGACGCTGCTCGCGGTCCTGTCGCTGCCGATCGTCGCGCCGGTGTGCCGGAGCGCCGGGCGCGCGTTCGACCGCGAGTTCTCGCTGCATCCGTGCGGCGCGGGGCCGTTCCGCCTGGAGCGGTGGGAGCCCGGTCGCCAGGTGAATTTCCGCAGGTTCGACGGGTATTTCAGGCCAGGCCTGCCCTACCTCGACCGCATCGAGTGGGCGCTCGCGGTGCCGCAGTTCACGCAGCGGTTCAGGTTCGAGGCGGGAGAACAGGACTTCCTGCACGACTTCACGTCGGCGGACCTGTGGCGGTACCGCGCGAGCCCGGCGTGGAGGGGCCGCGGCGAGTGGGAGCCGGCGAAGGCCGTGCACTCGTTCTTCATGAACACCGAGCTGCCACCGTTCGACGACGTGCATGTTCGTCGCGCGGTGGCGTTCGCGATCGATCGCGACGAGATCGCGCGCCTGCGGCCCGGCGAGACCATGACGATGTCGAGGCTGATCCCGCCGGCGGTGCCCGGCCACGATCCGAGCCCCGGGCAGCGGTTCGATCTCGCTCGCGCGCGGGAGGAGCTGGCGAAGGCGGGCTACGCGTTCGACCCCTCGACCGGGCGCGGCGGGTACCCGAAGGAGATCGACTACGCGTGCGTGGGCGACAGCTTCGACCAGCAGGCGGCCGAGGTGTACCAGCAGCAGCTCGCGCGGATCGGCGTGCGCATCCGCGTCAAGACGCGCGCGTGGTCGGCGTACCTCGCCGAGACCTCGCGGCGGCGGACCACGCCGATGGGCTCGGACGGCTGGGCGATGGATTTCCCCGATCCGAGCGATTTCTTCGAGCCCATCCTCTCGACGCGGGCCATCGGCGACGAGGACTCGCAGAACCGCGCGTTCTGGTCGAACCCGGCCTTCGACGCCCTGCTCGCCGAGGCCCGGCGCGCGCAGGACTTCGACGCGCGCATGCGGCTGTACCGGCGCGCGGAGCAGCTCGTGATCGACGAGGCGCCGTGGGTGATGGTCTACACGAAGCGGTGGTTCAACCTGCACCACCCGTACGTCGGGGGGTTCGCGGTGAACCCCTCGCGCACCCAGGACGTGGGGCGCGTGTGGATCGACCAGGCGACGCGGGCCCGCGCGCTCGGGCGCCGGGCCGAGCTGCCGTTCTCCCGCCTCGCCAAGGGGGCGCTCGCCGCGAGGTGGCCGTGATCACGCGCGCGCTGCGGCGGCTCGGGCTCTCGCTGCTCGTCCTCTGGGCGGTGGTCACGCTGGCCTTCGTCATCAACCACGTGCTGCCGGGAGACCCCGCGCGCCTGATGGCGGGCCCGCAGGCGCGCCCCGCGGACGTCGAGAAGCTGCGCCGGGAGCTCGGCACGGACCGGCCGCTCGCCGCGCAGTACGCGAGCTTCACCTCGCGGCTCGTGCACACAGGGCCGCGCGCGATCGCGAAAGGTGACAAACCTCACGCGTCGTGCTCGGCGTTCGCGATCGTGCACGTCGACCTCGGCGTGAGCTTCCAGCACCGCAAGCCCGTCGCGCGCCTCATCGGCGAGCGGCTGCCCGCGACGGCGCTGCTCGCGTCGATGGCCGTCGCGTTCGAGGTGCTGCTCGCGGTCGGGCTCGGGCTGCTCGCCGCGCGCTGGCGGCGGACGATCGTCGACGACGGCGTGATGGCGGTGAGCCTGCTGCTCGCGTCGGTGCCGACGTTCCTCACGGCGGTCGTGCTGCAGGTCGTGTTCGCGTACCGCCTGCGCTGGCTGCCCTTCGACGGAGCGGGCGAGGGCGCGGCGTCGACGCTCGCGCACGCCGTCCTGCCGGCGCTCACGCTCGCCCTGTACGGCGCGGGGTGGGCCATCCGGCTCGTGCGCGACGAGGTGATCTCGGAGCTCGGCAAGCCGTACGTCCGCACCGCGCGCGCGAAGGGGGCGGGACAGGTGCGCGTGCTGCTCGCGCACGCGATGCGGAACGTCGCGCTGCCGCTCGTGACGCTCGTCGGGCTCGATCTCGGCGCGCTGCTCGGCGGGGCGATCGTGACGGAGAGGATCTTCCGCTGGCCGGGCGTCGGCAGCCTGGCGATCGACGCGGTCGTCACGCGGGACGGCCCGGTGATCATGGGGACGGTGATCGTCGCGTCGGCGGGGATCGTCGCGGCGAACCTGGCCGTCGACGGGCTCGTGGGGCTCATCGATCCGCGGACGCGCCGCGCGGCCGCCTGATCCCGAGGAAGGCTGTCACGCTCGCCGTCACGCGCGGCGTCGATAATTTCGGCGATCCGCCGCGGGACAGCGCCTTGCACGCGCCGTCCTCGCCTGCGCCGCACGCGAGCTCGAGCAGGCGCTTCGCCTCCGCGTCGCGGCCCTTGTCGAGCAGCGCGTGGCCGGCGTGGAAGCACGCGCTGCGGCTGCCGTCGTCGCACGCCCGCGTCCACAGGGCCACGGCCACGGAGAGGTCGGCCTTCAGCGACGCCTCGTACGCGCCGAGCTCGTCGCACGCGCCGGGGTGCTTCAGCGTGTCGCAGCCCTTCTTGAAGAGCGCGCGGCCGCGGCTCGTCGCGCCGAGCTCCGGGTACGTGACCGCGAAGTGCCCGGCCCAGCGGCAGCCGGTGCCGAGGCCGAGCTCGCACGCGCGCTCGTAGAAGCGGAGCGCGTCCGCGAGCGCCTTGCCGCGCTGCACGCCCTCGTACGCCGCCCAGCCCGCCTGCGCGCAGCTGCGCGCCCTGCCCGCCTCGCACTCGGACTCGGCGCGCTTGCGGGCGGCCTCGCCCTCCTTCGACGCCGGGACGCCCCGGAAGCCGTTGAGATCGCCCAGCGGGCGGAGCTTCGCGAAGTAGGGCTTGGAGGCGTCGTTGTCGCGCGCGCCGGTCGCGGTGCCGTACTTCAGCATCAGCGCGTAGCCCATGCACGCGGCGCCCACCTGGTGCGCGTCGCAGCCCGCGCGCAGCGCCTCCGCGTCCTGTCGCGCGGAGGCCTCGCGCCCCTTCGGCAGCAGCTCGCGAGAGGACCAGCGCTCGAACAGCGCGTCGCAGTCGGCGATCTCTCCCGCGGCGCACCCGTGGGGTCGTCCGTCGGCGACGGCGGGGGGCCTGGAGGCCGGCGCCTCGCTCGCCGTCGGGCGCGCGGAGACGACGGGGGACGCGGAGGCGGCGGGCGCCGTCGGCGCGAGGCCGGCGCTCGCGGTGGGCGCGACGGGCGCGGCGGGCGCGACGGGAGACGCGGAGGAGCCCCCGCAGGCGGCGAGGACGAGCGCCGCGGCGGGCGCGATGGATCTCATGGAGCGATCAGTACCCGCGCTCCAGGCGCGACGAAAGCCGCCGCGACCCGGCCATGAAAACAGGGCCCCTCTCGCGCGCCCGCGGGCGCGCGCACCGCGAGGGTCTCCCCGTCGACGCGCACGAAGGTCTCGGGCACCGACGGGACGAGCGCCCACCCGCGCGACACCTCGAGGCCGACCAGCTCGCGGGCGACGCGCTCCTCCCCGGAGGCGACGACGCGCGCCGAGACGACGCGCCCCTCACGGAGCACGACGCACACGCCGTCACCGTCGCCCGTCGGCAGGCGGACCCCGCACACGGCCGCGCCGTCCGGCGCCGCGCGACGTGCGCCCTCCCACGCCGTCCAGCCCTGGCGCCGCCCCTGCCCGCACCAGTGAGGCAGCTCGAACAGCAGCTCGTCTCGCGCCCGCGGCGGCGTCGGCGGCGCGCACGCGGCGATCGAGATCGCCCCGACGAGCGCCGCGGCCCTCACAGCGCCTCGACCGAGCGGAGCAGCTGGGGCACGAAGTGGGTGCGTGGACGCACGAGCGTCGAGCGCGCGGCGCGAGGGCGCACCGTGACGCGAGCCGCGTTCGCGTCGAGCAACCCGCCGAGCAAGGCGTCGTCTCCGAACTCGTAGATGGTGTTCTGGTCCGGCGAGCCGGGCGCGGGCTTCGGCTCGGCGAGCGCGGTCGCGGGGAGACAGAGCAGGGTGAAGGCGATGATGAACGTGGGGCGCATGATGGACCACTCCTCTCTCGGCGGACGATCCGCCAAGTCTCTCGGCGCGAGGCGCCGCTCGTCGGCTAGCCGCCGCCGCAGTCGCACACCGCCTGCATCGGGCTGCAGAAGCACGGCGGGACGATCGGCGCGCGCCTGGTCGGCGACGGCGGCGTGACGGGCGCGGGCGACGACGCGGCGGGCGCGCGGGCGGCGCGGTGAGGAGGCGGCGCGATCCTCGCCGACGCGACCGACGGCGGCGCGGGCTCGACCACCGGCGCGCGCGAAGGGACGAGCCGGGGCGCCACGCCGAGCGCGCGCCCGACGCTGCCGTCCACGTCGTCGTGGTCGACCGTGAGCGACGCCGCGGAGACGCGCGCGTACCGCCCCGCGCCGAGGGCCACGCGCCCCGCGCCGCCGATGACCGACACCTCTCCGTCGCGGACGAGGACGTACGTCGAGGCCGGCTCGACCAGCACGCGGCTCGTCGAGGCGCCGCCCCGCACCTGCCCCGTCGGCGTCACCAGCTCGAGCGCGGCGCCCGCGCGGACCCGGTACGACACCTCCCCGCGGTCCTGCGAGACCTCCCGCCCGCGCCACACGAGGTGCGCGGCGCGCTCCATCACCGCGAGCACGCCCGGCGCGATCTCGATCTCCATCCGCTCCGTCGCGACGACGTCGCCGCCGGGCGCGCCGCGGCCGTGCGTCACCGCCGCGACGACCGTGGCCGCGGACGCGAGCGCCGCCACCGCGAACGCGGCGAGCGCGCGCCTCGCCCGGCGCTGCCGCTCCAGCCGCTCCACGCGGGCCATCACGCCGTCCGCGAGCGTGGGCGGCGCGGGGCCGACGTCCCACGAGTCGAGCCGCGTCATCGGTCTGCCTCCCACTCCGCGAGCAGCGCCCGCATCCGCTCGCGCGCCCGCGACAGGCGCTGCTTCACCGTGTTGGAAGGCGCGGCGACCACGACGGCGATCTCGTCCATGCTGAGGCCCTGCACCTCCGCGAGCACGAGGACCTCGCGGTGGGCCGGCGAGAGCGAGGCGGCCGCGCGGGCGATGGCCTCACCCAGCTCGCGCGCCGCGCGGATCGACTCGGGCGTGGCGGCGTCGACCGCCGTGTCGTCGAGCTCGGTCGTCGGAGCGGCGCCGCGCCTCGCGGCGTCGAGCGCCACGTTCCGCGCGATCGTGAGCAGCCAGGTCGACAGCTTCGCGCCGCGCGACGGATCGAAGGCGCCGAGCGCGCGGTACGCCCGGAGGAACGTCTCCTGCGACAGATCCTCCGCGAGCGCGCGGTCGCGCACCATGCGCGCGAGGAAGCCCCACACGAGGCCCTCGTAGCGCTCGACCAGCCGCCGGAACTCCCCCGGCCCCCCGCGCCTGCACGCCTCGAGCAGCGCCCGCTCCGCGCTCGCCGGCGCGTCGGCCGTTAGCGGGAGCGGGTGGGCGACGGCGAGGGCGGGCATTCACCCCATGGAACGGCGCCGCGCGGAGAAAGTTCCATCCCCCGTCACGGTTTGTACGGCACGCACCGCTCCTTGTAACAAACCTCACTCCCCGTGCACTCGCCCTGCGGGCCGCACGGCTTGCGCTCGACCTTCACGACCCACTGCGCGATGTGGTTGCCCGTGCCGAGATCCTGGAACGGGAGCCAGAACGCGGGGAAGCTCGGATCGACGCCGGCGGCGGCCTTCGCGGGATCGATCGCGGTCATCCAGAGCTGCGTGCGCACCTGCTTGCCGAGGCGCAGGCCGTACTCGCGGCGGCTCGAGAACGTCACCCACTGGACGGGGCCCTTCTCGTAGCTCTGCACCGTCGGGGTCCACTTGGCCCACTGATCGCCGTCGCCGCCGCCCTTCTGCAGGTGGATGGGCGCGCCGCCGCCCGCGGGGAGGATCCACAGCTGGCCGTCGGGCAGCGCGCCCGTCTGATCGTCGATGCTCGCGTTGGACATCGAGTCGCGGTTGGACGGCGAGCGGTTGAACACGATCCACTGATCGTCGGGCGAGAACGACGGGTAATAGTTGTTGGCGCCGGCGAAGGGCACGAGCGTCTTCGGGGCGCCGAAGGCGCTGCCGTTCCACGACACGACGTCGATGCGCCCGTCGCTGATCCCCGGCGCGGGGAACGGCAGCAGGCTGGACGGGCGCGCGTAGACGATCTGTTTTCCGTCGGGCGACCAGTCGGGCATCGACGCGCCCTTGAAGGAGCCGCCGGCCACGAGCGCGCCGTTGGTGGAGCTGCGGATCTCCATCTTCGTGCCGTCCGACACCAGCAGCTGCCCGGCGTCCGGTGAGAACGAGAAGAAGTTGCCGCCCGGGATGCCAGCGCCGGACGAGTACACGAGCGCCTTCGTCGCGACGTCGCGCACCTGGTACACGGCCGGAGACGGGATGTTCAGGCCGGCGGCGATCAGCTTGCCGTTGCGGGCGAGCGCGTGACAACCGACGCAGATGGCCCCGCCCGCCGAGGCCGGGCTCAGGTACGTCTCCGCCTTCAGGGGGAAACCGAAGTCGTAGCGCTGGATGGTGCCGCCGGAGTTCCAGTAATAGAGGCCGCCCGACAGATCGTCGGTCGAGAACTGGATGGTGCGCGCGGCGCTGACGCCGACCTGGCCGGGCGCGCCGCCGTTCACGCCCTTCAGCTGGTAGGTCACCGGCTCGCCGCCGCGGGCGGTGTTGGCGAGGAGCTTCCAGAAGGCGGCGTCGGGCGTGTACACGCAGCCGCTCGACAGCGGCGTGCACCCCACGAACACGCTGAGCGACACGTTCTTCGACGCGAACTCGAGCTGAAACAGCGTCTGCCCGGCGCCCGGTAGAAAGTGAAACTCGAGCGAGTTCATGTTCGGCGGCACGAGCACGCCGTCGTTCGGGTACACGACGCTCGGGGCGGGACCGCCCGGGCCCCCACCGAATTTCGTCGGCGCGTCGGGGGGCGCGCCCGGGCCGATGATCACCTGCGGCGGCTTGATGGTGACCGAGGTCGCGGCGACCAGGCCGAGCCCCGACGCCCGCACCGTCGCGGTGCCCTGCTTGCCAGCGGGCGCGGAGAACGTCGCGCCGCTGAACGCCCCGAAGCTCGGCGGATCGACGGTGAACGCCGCCTGCGCCGTCACGTCCTTGTCGGGCGCCGTCGGGCTCTGCAGGAGCGCCTTGTAGGGGAGCGACGGCGAGACGCCCGACGCCGGCGAGAGCACCGCGTCCGCCGGGACGATCGCGAGGTTGGCGTTGGCGGGGACGCCGCCCGCGCCGCCCTGCGCCGCGCCCGCCTGCGCGCTGCCCCCCTGCGCGCTGCCCCCCTGCGCGCTGCCAGCCTGCGCGTTACCACCCTGTGCGCTACCGGCCTGTGCGCTGCCACCACCGCCCTGCGGATCACCGCCCGCGCCCGCGCTCGACTGCCCCGCCTCGCCACCCTGCGCCGCGCCCGCGTCTCCGCCCTGCGCCGCGCCTGCGTCTCCGGCCTGCGCTGCGCCTCCCGCGGGGGTCGCTCCCCCCTGGCCCGACGACTGCCCCGCCGCCCCCTGGGACTGCCCGCCGCGGGCGTCGTCGTCCCCCGTCTTCGTCGCCGCGGCCGAGCCGCACGCTTGCAAGAGGGGCAGGACGGCGGACGCGACCAGCGAACTCATCAAGAAGCGGTTCATGAAGCGGAGGATAGGCGCGAACCCAGGAGCGACGCCAACCCCTGAAAAATTGCGCCCAGCGACGATCCCGCGGTTGCCCGTGAGGGCGCAGCGCTGCTACCGGTAGTGCGTGACGTCGCTGCGAGCCTTGTTGGACCGCCCGCGTCGCGAGCGGCGGCCGCTCGTGATGGGCGTGCTCAACGTCACGCCCGACTCGTTCTCCGACGGCGGCGTGTGCGAGGGAGAGCGCGCCGCGTGCGCCAGGGTCGACGAGCTGATGGGCGAGGGCGCGGATCTCATCGACGTGGGCGGCGAGTCCACCCGCCCCGGCGCGGCGCCGGTGCCGGCGGGCGAGCAGCGACGCCGCGTGGAGCCAGCGATCCGCCACGCGCGCGCCCGAGGCGCGGTGGTCTCGATCGACACGACGAGCCGCGACGTGGCCGCGGCCGCGCTCGACCTCGGCGCGTCGATCGTCAACGACGTCTCGTGCCTCGCCGATGTCGGCCTCGCCGCGCTCACGGCGTCGCGGGGCGCGGCGCTCATCGTGATGCACAGCCGCGGCTCGATGGAGGCGATGCGCGGGTTCTCCGACGTCCCCGAGGACGCGTACTCCGACGTCGCGCTCGAGGTCGCGCTCGAGCTCGCCGCCGCGCGCGAGCGCGCCGTCCGCGCCGGGATGCCGCCGGAGCTCGTGCTGCTCGATCCGGGCCTCGGGTTCCACAAGAGCGCGCGCCACTCGTACGCCGTGCTCGCCAGGCTGCCCTCGCTGGTCGGCCTCGGCGCGCAGGTGGTCGTGGGCGCGAGCCGCAAGTCGTTCCTCGCGCGCGACGTCGGAGGCTCACCGACCTCGCGCCTCGGCGGGAGCGTCGCTGCGGCGCTCGCCGCGGCGCGCGCCGGCGCCGCGGTGGTGCGTGTCCACGACGTCCACGCGACCCGCCAGGCGCTCGCGGTCGACGCCGCCCTCGCGGAGGCGCGCTGATGCCCCAGCGCGTCGCGCAGCTCGTCTCCAGCCTCGGGTGGTCGGGGAGCCGCGGCTGGAGCGGCGTCGCGCGCGACGTCGTCGACGTGCTGCTCGTCGCGTTCGTGCTGTACCGCGGCCTGTTGATCGTGCGCGGCACGCGCGCGCAGCAGATGTCGCTGGGCCTCGCGGGCGCGGCGCTGCTCTACCTCGCGGCCAAGTACCTCGGGCTGGTGACGCTCACGAACCTCATCGATCTCGTGCTGTCGAGCGTCGTCTTGATCCTCGTGATCGTGTTCCAGAGCGATCTGCGCAGGGCGCTGATGCGCGTCGGCGAGCACGCGATGTTCTCCGGCGCGCGCACGCGCGGCACGAAGGTGGTCGACCAGGTCGTCGCGGCGGCGACCGAGCTGGCGCGCCACCGCATCGGCGCGCTCATCGCGTTCGAGCAGCACACGCCGCTCGACCAGTTCGTCGTCGGCGCGGGCGTCTCGCTCGACGCGGAGGTGTCCGAGGAGCTCCTGGTCACCATCTTCCACCCCGAGGCGATCAACAAGCTCCACGACGGCGCGGTCATCCTGCGCGATCTGAAGCTCACCTCGGCGGGCGTGTTCTTCCCGAGGCCCGAGGCGAAGAACCTCGACTCGAGCCTCGGCTCGCGGCACCGCGCGGCGCTCGGCATCACGGACGAGACGGACGCCGTCGTCGTCGTGGTCAGCGAGGAGCGCGGCGCGATCACCGTGTGCTTCCGCGGCAACATGATCCAGGGCCTCGACGGGCCGCGCCTCCGGGCCGTGCTGCTCGATCTGCTGGGGCACAAGGAGGCGCCGAAGAAGAAGCAGGAGCGCGCCAAGGAGCGGGAGCGCGCCAAGGAGCGGGAGCCGGCGCGCGCGGGCGAGCCCGTGAAGGAGGAGGCGTGAGCCTCGCGCGCCGGGCCGCGCGCGTCGCCGCGGACGCCCTGTTCGAGAATTTCCTCCTGAAGCTGCTGTCGCTCGCCGCGGCGATCGCGCTGTTCGCGTACCACCACAGCGCCGACAACGCCGTGCGCTCCTTCACCGTGAGCGTCGTCGCGCTCGTGCCGAAGGACGATCAGAAGGCCCTCATCACGACGCTGCCGTCCTCGGTGCAGGTGACCGTGCGGGGCACGCGCCGCGCCCTCGACGATCTGCGCGCGGAGGATCTCGGCAGCGTGCAGCTCGATCTCCAGCGGGCGGTGGACGGCAACGTCCCGTTCGACGCCGGGCGCCTGAGGCTGCCCGCCGGGATGACCCCGACGCTGACGCCGCCGAGCATCGAGGTGCGCTGGGACGACGTCACGACGCGGGCGCTCCCGCTGCTCGTCGCGGTGATCGGCCAGCCCCAGCCGGGCATCGCGATCGTCGGCCAGCCCACCTCGGAGCCGTCGACCGTGACCGTGCGAGGGCCGAAGCGCGCCATCGAGACGCTGCAGCACGCGAGGCTCGAGGCCTTCGAGATCTCGAACCTCGGCGAGGGGGTCTACTCGCGCAAGCTCCAGCTGGAGGCCCCCCCGCCCCACGTCACCTGGGAGCCCTCGGTCGCCGTCGTCACCGTGCACGCGGAGCGCGCCCGCGAGGAGCGGCACTTCGTGAAGCTGCCGGTGCAGGTGGTCGGGGTCGCGAAGGCGACGACGGTGCCCGCCGAGGTCGACGTGCGGGTCAACGGTCCGCCGTCACTGGTCGGCGCGCTGCGGCCCGAGCAGCTCGTCCCGCTCGTGGATCTGAAGAGCGCGGGGCTCGACGGCCAGCGCTCCGGCGCGGCGCCGGTCGCCGTCAGCGTGTCGCTCGAGGGCTGCACGGTCCACGTGCTGCCGAGCACCGTCGTCGTGAAGTGGTGAGCGTCACGGCGCGCGGACGCCCGCCGCGCGAAACTGCGCCGCGAGGTTGAGCGCGCCCGCGTGGGCAGGCGACAGCGAGAGGCAGCGCGCGAGCTCGTCGGAGGCCTCCTCGTACCGACCGAGGTTCGCGAGGCACGTCGCGCGCAGGTACCGCGCCTCGACGTCGTGGGGCTTCACGCCGAGCCCGCGGTCGGTCGCGCCCACGCAGGCCGCGTGGCGCCCCGCGCGCAGGTGGATCGCGGCGAGGTTCGTCCAGACGCGCGGGTTCGACGGGCGCGAGGCGGCGCTCGCGTGGCAGAGCGACAGCGCCTCGTCGAGCCGCCCCTGGTTCAGCCGCACGTAGCAGAGCGCGTTGTCGGTGCGCCACGATCCCGGCGCGAGCGCCGCCGAGCGCGCGAGCAGCGCGTCCGCCTCGTCGAGGCGTCCTGCGACGGCGGCGGCTTGCCCCAGCATGTACCAGGCGAACGCGTTGTCGGGATCGTCGCGCGCCGCCGCCGAGAAGAGCGTGTGGTCGTCCGCGAACTCGGGAACTCGCGCGCGACAGCGCGCGGTCGAGGCCACGAGCGCGGCGGCCGACGCGACCGACGCGACCGCGCGCCACGGGCACGCCGACAGCGCCGCGGCGAGCGCGAAGACCCACCCGACGATCGCGAAGTACGCGTACCGGTCGCCGATCATCCCGAGCGTGGGCCCCGCGGCCGACGCCGGCCCGAGCGCGAAGAGGTACCACCCGACGCCGAACACGAGCCCCCGACCACGATCGCCCCAGCCGCGACGCCACGCCGTCCCCGCGAGCGCCGCCCACGCGAGCCACGCGGTGAGCGCGAGCGCCGCCGAGGCCGCGAGCCCCCGCGGCGCGTAAGGTCGCGACGGATCGAGCACCGTCGGCCAGACCAGCGCGCGCGTGAACGTCTCCAGCGAGAACGCGTACGAGCGGACGACGTCGCCCACCCCGAGGTGCGCCACCGTCGACGCCCCGGCCACGCCCGCCGCGCGCCGCAGCGCGACGTACGCCGCGAACACCGCGGCCACCGCGGCGTACCGCGCGATCGAGGGGCGCCGCCGCTCGATCCACGCCTCCCACGCGAGGACCAGCGCGGGCGCGACGACGAAGGTCTCCTTGCAGAACAGCGCCGCGCCGACGAGCGCCCCCGAGGCGACGGGCGCCCCACGCCCGCGCGCGCCGACCAGACGCAGCGACGCGAGCGTCAGCATCACACCCAACAAATCAAATCTGCACCCGATCCACGTGACGGCCTCGACGCCGAGCGGCGCGACCGCGAAGAGCGCCGCCGCGAAGAGCGCCGCCGCGCCGCGCGAGGAGCTGTCCCGGCGACGGGCGAGCGAGTACACGAGCCACGTCGACGCGAGGTGCACGAGCCAGCTCGACGCGTGGTACGCGAGCGGCGTGTTGCCGAGCAGCGCGCGGTCGAGCGCGTACGCGAGCATCGGCAGCGGCCGGTAGAACTTGCTGATCTCCTCGACCGACGTGCCCGACCACACGTCGCTCGTCGCGAGCGTCCAGACGCCGCGCCACGACGCGAGGTGCGGGTTGCCGACCGTGACGTACGGATCGTCCCAGACGAGCCCGACCGACAGCAGCCCCGTGAACGCGACCGCCGCGCACGCCGCGAGCGCGAGGTACGGCGCGAGGCGCGAGGCGTGCGCACGGGGCGACGGCATCGACCGCGGAGGCTACCCCCCGAGCGCGCGGAGCGCGGCGGCGATCACCTCGCGCACCGGCACGTCGTGCTCGGCGGCCAGGCGCTTGCACACGTCGAACTCGGGCTTGTGCGTAGGCGGACCGAACGGCCCCTCGCCTACCTTCACCGGCACGCGACCGAACCGCGTCTCGACCTCGACGACGCGCCGTGGTCGCTCGACGCGGCTGACCGGCGAGCGGCGCACGCCGAGGGTCGAGGTCTCGGTGAGCAGCACCGCCGCGATCCTCGCCGCGTCCGCGTCGCGGCAGAGCGCCGAGAGCGTCCAGCCTGGGCGCCCCTTCTTCATCGTCAGCGGGCTCGCCCACGCGTCCTTCGCGCCGGCGCCGAGCAGCCGCTCGATCGCGTGCCCCGCGAGCTCACCCGTCAGATCGTCGACGTTCGCGTCGAGCACCGCGTGGGTCTCGACCGAGGCCGAGGGGGCCTCGCCGAGCACCGCGCGCAGGAGGTTGGGGCGGTCCGGGAGCTCGGCCGTCCCCGCGCCCCACCCGACGTGCTCGGGGGACATGGTCGGCCACCGCTCGAACGCCGCCGCGGCGGTCGCCACGATCGCGGCGCCCGTCGGCGTCACGAGCTCACGCGCGAGCTCGACCCCGTAGGTCGGCACGCCGCGCAGGCACAGCACCGTCGCCGGCGCCGGCAGCGGCAGGACGCCGTGGCGCGCGCGCACGAACCCCGCGCCCATCGGCAGCGGCGAGACGATCAAGGTCGCGCCCAGGTAGGAGAGCGCGGCCGCCGCGCCGACCACGTCGACGAGCGCGTCGACCGCCCCGACCTCGTGGAAGTGCACGTCCTCCAGGCGCGCCGCGTGCACCTCGGCCTCCGCCTCGGCGAGCCGGCGGAACACCCGGCGGGCGAGCCCGCGCGTCTCTTCGTCGAGCGACGCGCGCGTCAGCAACGCGTCGACGTCGCGGTAGGTACGCTCGGGCTGCGCGCCCGACACGGCCACGTCGAAGCGCGTGGCGGAGATGCCTGAGCGCGACGCCGCGAGCCACCGGAGCTCGAACCCGCCGAGGCCGAGCGCCCCGGCCGCGCCCTCGACGATCTCCCGCGGCACGCCGAGATCGACGAGCGCCGCGATGATCATGTCGCCCGCGAGGCCGCTCTGCGCGTCGAGGAACAGCACCCGTCCCTGCCCCGCCCCCCGCTCCAGGCGGCGCCGCTCCGCCGCCGGCCGCGCGGGAGCTCCGGCCTCGTGGCCGTGAGGGTGGCCATGATCGTGTGGATGATCATGATCGTGAGGATGATCGTGATCGTGGGGATGATCATGATCGTGAGGATGATCGTGATCGTGAGGATGATCATGATCGTGAGGATGATCGTGATCGTCGTGGTCGTGCATGCGTCAGCCCTTCAGCCGCAGGATGCGCGCCGCCGCCATCGCGGCGCCGAACCCGTTGTCGATGTTGACGACGAGGACGCCGGCGGAGCACGTCGTGAGCATCGTCATCAGCGGCGCGAGGCCGCCGAGGTGCGCGCCGTAGCCGACGCTCGTCGGCACCGCGATGACGGGGCACGCGACGAGGCCGCCGACGACGCTGGGCAGCGCGCCTTCCATCCCGGCGATCGCGATGACGACGTCGGACGACGCCAGCACCTCGCGCTGATCGAGCAGACGGTGCAGCCCCGCGACGCCGCAGTCGTACCGCCGGACGACCTCGTGCCCGGTGAGCCGCAGCACCTCCGCGGCCTCCTCGGCGACCGGGATGTCGCTCGTGCCCGCCGTGACGACCGCGACCCGCCCGCCGCGCGCCTGGGGCGGCGCGAGCTCGAGCGACACGATGCGCGACGCCTCGTCGTACCGCGCGCCCGGGACGCGCGCGCACACGTCGCGGGCCTTGTCCGCCGCCACGCGCGTCACGAGGAGGTTGTCGCCGCGCGCGACGATCGCCTGCGCGATGGCCACGATCTGGTCGACCGTCTTCGGCTCGCCGAGCACGACCTCGGGCACGCCCTGCCGCAGCGCACGGTGGTGATCGACGCGCGCGAAGCCGAGATCTTCATAGGGCAGCCCGCGCAGGGCCTCGGCCGCGTCGTGCGCGGAGACCGCGCCGCGCGCGACGTCCTCGAGCAGGCTGCGCAGGCGCGCCGCGTCCACCTAGCGGGCCCTCAGCGCGGAGAGCGCGCGCTCGGCGGCGTCGACGTCGAGGCCGCCGACGCACAGCGCCCGGCCGCGCCTCGGGACGAAGACGACCCGACACCGGCCGCGCGCGCCCGGCCAGAGCGACGTCACCGCGAGCTCGACGGCGACGCCGGCGGCGACCAGGAGCGCGCCCTGCCCGAGCAGCGAGGGTGACGCGGCGCGCGCGCCGTCGACGAAGAGCGACACGCCGAGCCACGATCCCAGCGCGAGCGCGAGCAGGCCCCCGTACAGGGCGAGGCGAGGAAACCTCACATCGCGCGTCACCTGCGCGAGCGACGCGACCGGCAGCACGTGCTCCGACTCGCGCACGGTGCGCCCGAGCAGCACCGCGCGCGTCTTGATACGCACCGTGTCCCCCGTCACCGAGAGCTCCGCGGCCTCCTTGCGCCCG
>JADLFU010000205.1 GCA_020849655.1 Polyangiaceae bacterium
ATTCGAGCCGGATTGGGCTGAAACCGCGCGCAGGCGTGGCCGTGCCACGTCGAGCACGGGTTCACCCAAGGCGGCCGAAAGACGCAAGGAATCCGGTGCTCGCGACGAAGGGATTCCGAAACCCATGCTGAGTCCGCCCACCGGCGGCAGCAGGGTGGTGAACACCTTGCCGTACGACGAGCGCCCCCGGGAGCGCATCGGGCGGTCGAGGAAGTCGACCGCGACCTCGACGCCCGCGTAGTTCATCCATCGAACGGAAGGGAAACCGCTCGCCTTCGCGACGGTCAACGTCGGCGCGTAGGCGACCCCGAGCGCCACGCCCTTCCACTCCTTGGCTTTGAACGAGCCGAGGCCCAGCTGGTAGCCCCCACACCTCCGCTCGGTACCTCGTGGTCGTCTCGTTCAGCGTCGGGTTCGACACGGTGTCACGCCGACCGCGACGTTGTCGATCAGGACCGTCACCGACTTCCCGCTCTGCTCGGACACGCGCAGGCGACCGCCCCGCATCAGCGGTGCGAGCTTCACGTCGACGGCGGTCGTCTGCGCGCCCGCGACAGCGATCTGCGTCTCGAACGGGGCGAAGCCCGTGCCAGGCGGACGCCGACTGCGCGCCGCCGCTGCCGGCGTGCGCGACCGCCACGTTCTCGTTCCAGGCCTTCGGGGCGGCGCCGAAGCTGACCTGGAAGGCCATGGTCTGCAAGTGATGCCATGATCGGAACGCTCATCGACGATTGCTACGAGGTGATCTCGCTGCTCGGTCAGGGCGGAATGCGCGCGGTGTACCGGGCGCGCCACGCGGAGACGGGCCGGCTCGTGGCGGTGAAAGTGATCCTCGGCGCAGACGCCGCGAAGCACCGCGACGTGATCGTCCGCTTCGAGCGCGAGGCGCGCGGCCGGCGCCATCGACACACAACACATAGTGCAGGTCATCGACTCCGGCGTCGACCGAGCGGTCGGCTCTCCGTTCATGGTGATGGAGCTGCTGAAGGGTCAGGACGTCCAGCAGCTGCTCGAGCGGGTCGGCCCGCTGCCGGTGGAGCCCGCGCTGCGGGTCGTCGCGCAGGCGTGCGTCGGGCTGCAGAAGGCGGCCCCGGCCGCGGCGACGCCCGCAGCGAAGCCGAAGGGCGGGCTCGATCGTGACTTCGACAAGTGATCCGGTGCGGCGCCGATCGACGTCGGGACTTCCCTTGCGTGCGCGGCATGACGAGCCGCGCGACGCCGGCCGCAGCTAGGTCATGAACCCGTCGGCGTGCCGGCGGGCGCGGGCGCACCGGGGCGGGCGACCAGCGCGTTGGCGTCGACCGCCTGCGGCTGCAGCGTCAGCGCGTTGCGGCCGTCGTTGACCCGCGCGGTCGCGCTGGGGCCGGGCGTCGGGGGGGGCGCGGGCGAGCTTCGTTCGTGCGGAGGCGCGGCAGGAGCGCGCGACGGACCGATCACGGTCGCGACGACGACGACGTCGTCCGCCGGCGGGGCGCTCAGCCCGGCGCGGCGGCGTCGTACAGCTCGCGCACCTCGATCTCTGCGTCGACCGAGTCGAGTCGCGCGGTGTCGCCGTCTCCGAAGGTCTCGCAAGTCCACGCGCCAGCGGGCTGTCGGGTCCAGACCTCGAGCTGCCGGTCGAGCTGCGACACGAGCACGTACTGGCGCAGGCTCGCCAGCCGCTTGTAGTGCTCGAACTTGTCGCCCCGATCGTACTGTTCCGTCGTGCGACTCAGCACCTCCACGAGCGCGGTCGGGTTCACCACGGCGTGCGGGTCGACTTCGTCGACCTCCCTCGCACCGCGGACGATGGTGACGTCCGGGTAGGTCGTGAGGCCGGTCTCGCGCACCCGCACGCCAGGTCCGACGCGTGCGCCCGACACCTGCCAGTGCGCAGCTGCGGGAAGAGCAGGCCGATGAGCGCAGCCGTGAGCGCCGCGTGCTCCGGCGTCCCGCCGGGCATCGCGTAGATCTGGCCGTCGAGGTACTCGTGCCGGATGTTGCTCGCCGCCTCCACCGCGAGGTACTCGTCGTACGAGTGGTGGATGCGGTGCGCCGGCGCGGCCATGCGCGGAAGGTAGCACGCGCGGGCGTTGCACCGTCGGGCGCGCCGTCACCGCCCGGAGCGGCACCGGGCTCTCGGACGAGCGTCCAGTTGAGGATCGCGCTCCGCTACCGGCGCGGCCTCGGCGTCGTCGACCACACCGGATCGACGAACGTCAGCGTCGGGCGCTTGTTGTGGGGCCAGTCGGCGAGGAACGTCTGCTTCGTGCCCGTCCACGAGAACAGGATCTCGCAGCGGCGCCCGGGTGACAGCGCGAGCACGGCGTTCGCGTGGGTCTTCATCGAGACGTAGGTGTCCTTCGAGCAGCCGGACCTCACCTCCACGTCACTGGGCGTGCCGCCGGGCTGGCGCTCGCCCGCGCAGTCGACGCGCACCCACTCGCGCACCATCTTGACCGTGCACTTGGCGGCGGCCGCCGAGCCCTCGCGCAGCGCGGGCGCCTTGTCCCAGTCGGCGAGGGTCGGCGCGGGCGTGCGCTTCGTCGGGATCTCGACGGGCATCCCGTCCGCCGCGCGGACCTCGGACGGCCTGGGCACCGCGGAGGCCGCGGCCTGGGGGTCGGCCGCGTCGCGCTTGCACCCCGAGGCGAGGACGGCGCCGAGCGGCGCGACGATCAGGATCACGAACCTCACGAGACCTCGCGGCGTAGCACGGCGCGCGCCGCGTTCCATCCGCAGGCGCCGTGGACGCCGGTGCCTGGGTGCGTGTACGCCGAGCAGAGGTACAGCCCCGCGACCGGCGTCGCGTGCCGGAACCACGGGAACGCGGGTCGCAGCACCAGCTGGTTCGTGATGTCGGCCGTGCCGCCGCCGAGATCGCCGCCGACGAGGTTCTCGTCGAACCGCTCGAGATCGCCTGGATCGTGGATCGCGCGCGCGAGGATGAGCGCGCGAAACCCGGGCGCCAGCCCCTCGACGCGCCGCTCGATGGCGTCGGCGAAGCGCTCGCGGGCGGCCGGCCAGCCGCCGTCGAGCTCCGACGGGGCGTGGGTGTACGCGTACAGCGTGTGGCACCCCGCCGGCGCGCGCGACGGATCCGCCACGGAGGCCTGCCCGAGCACGAGGTAAGGATTGTTCGGCAAGAGGCCGGCCCGCACCTCGCGGGCGAACCGGGCGAGATCGTCGACGCTCTCGCCCGCATGCACGACGGCGGCCTCGCGGCACGGCGCGGACGTGAACGGCACCTGCCCCGACAGCGCCCAGTCGATCTTGAAGGTGCCCCAGCCGTACGGGTAGCGGCGCATCCTGCGGAGCAGCCCCGACGGCACGACCTCGGGCGGCAGCAGCCGCAGGTAGAGCGCGGGCGCGCCGGTGTCGGCGACGACGGCGACGCGCGCGGAGATCTCCTCGCCGGACGCGAGCGCGACGGCGACGGCGCGGCCCCGACGCACGACGATCCTCGACACCCGCGCGCCCGTGCGCACCTCGCCCGCCGACGACGTGAGGGCGCCCGCGAGGGCCGTGGGGACGGCCTGCGCGCCGCCGCGCGCGACAGGGAACCCTGCCGTCGCGGCGAGCGCGGCGAGCATCAGCCCCACCGCGGCGCCGCAGCGATCGTCGGGCGCGACGTCGGCGTGCAGGCCGAGCGCGGGGAGCACGCGCCGCGACGCCTCCGCGCGGAACCTCGCGGAGTACCCGCGCGTGCTCGACAGGCCGGCCTCGGCGAGCATGGTGAGCGAGGTCGCGTCGAGCGCCAGCTTCGCGCGCACGTCGTCGATCGGCCCGAGCAGCGCAGGGAGCACCGCGTCCGCGCGCGCGCCGAGCCACTCGAAGATCGGCCGCCACTCTCGCGCGTCGTCGCCAGCCAGCGAGAGGGCGCGCGCGTGATCGCGGGCGAGCGCGGCGCACGAGCCGTCGAGCGCGGGGTGCGCGCTGTCGATGGGCGCGTGACACAGCGAGAGGCCGTGCTCGGCGAGCGAGAGCGGCGCGAGCGCGGGGCTCCCGCTCGCGAAGGGGAAGAAGCCCGCCCCCACGTCGTGCACGAACCCCGGCAGCGTGAGCGCCCGCGACGCGCACGCGCCGCCGATGGCGTCCTTCGCCTCGAGCGCGAGCACGCGGAGGCCCGCCCGCGCGAGGTGCGCCGCCGCGACGAGGCCGTTCGGCCCCGCGCCGATGACGACGACGTCAGGGTCGCGCATCGTCGCGGGGCGCCGGCACCTCAGCTGCGCTTCTGCGCGTTGCTCGCGGCCGCCTGGAGCTGCTGCTGCTGCTGCTGGAGGAACTGCGCGACCGCGCGGCTGCGCTCGATCGCGAACTGCTTGACCTCCTGGTTCTGCGAGCCGGCGAGCGCGTTGAGCAGCCGCGTGACCTTGTCGATCTGGCGGCTCTGGAACAGCGCCTCGAAGTAGTTGTGCGCGAGGCGGACGTCCTTCGCGACGAGCTGCTCCTGGGGCTGCAACAGCTCGATGACCTTGTCGAGCTCGCCGGCCTGACCGTGGAGCGCCGACAGGCACAACAGCGCGAGCGGGTCGCGCCCGTTGCGGTCGACGGCCTTCTTCGCGAAGGTGACGGCCTTGTCGCGCGTCTCCTCCTCGCCGGCGAAGAACCCCTGGATCGCGATGTAACCGGCGGCCGTCTTCTTGTTGGGCTCGGCGTCGAGCAGCGCCTCGAGCGCCGCGATCGCGGCCTCCTCGCCGCCGTTGTCCTTCACGTGCGCGAAGAGGTACGCCCACGCGTCGACGGCGTTCGGCTCGATCTCGATGGCCTTCTCGGCGGCCTTGCGCTCGGCCGCGACGTCGCCCTTCTCCTTGTGGAGCTTCGCGAGGTTGAGCGACGGGTACGGGTTGCCCTTCATGATGTTCTGGGCGCCCTTCAGCGTGCTCTCGGCCTTGTCGAGCTTCTTCAGCTGCAGCTGCGTCACGCCGAGCGCGAGCCAGTCGTCGCCGTTGAGGCCGCCCTTCGCGACGATCTTCGCGAGCACCGCCTCGGCCTTCTCGAAGCGCTCGTACTTCAGCAGCTCCTGGGCGTAGACGCGCGCGCGGTTCAGATCGTCGGGGGCCTCCTGGTAGTGCTTCTCGAGGCCGGCGAGCAGATCCTCGAGGCCGATGGCGAGCGGGCGCCCCTCGCCGTCCTGCACCTGCACCGCGGGGCCGTTGAACCCGAGCAGCTGCCACATCTGCTCCGACGTGACGGCGGCGGGGCCCTTCTCCATCAGCGCGATGAGCTCGTCGGTGGGCTTCGTGACGGGCAAGACGACGAGCGCGTTGCCGGGCACCCCGTTGGGGAACATCGAGATCGGCGCGACGACCGCCGCGCCCCCGGTGAGCTGGAGGTTGGCCGTGGTGGATGCGCCGTTGCCGTTCGACTGGGTCATGGATGTCGTCTCGCTCCTGTGGGAGCGGCGCGTGTAGCACCGCGCACCGAGGTGGGGAAGGCCCGAGGCCGGCGCGCCGGGTCGGACCACGGAGACGCGCTCAGCGCTCGCGGCTGAAAGCGTCGAGCTTTCCGCCCGCGGGCCTCGGCGCCGGCTTGCCCGACGGCGGCCGGGGCGCGACGGGCCTGGGGGCGGGCGCGACGGACGTGGTGGGCGCGACAGGTGCGACGGAGGCGGCGGGCGCGACCGCGGCCGGCGGGTCGACGGAGGCGGCGGGCGCGACGGAGGCGGCGGGCGCGACGGAGGCAGCGGGCGCAGAGGCCGAGCTCGGAGGCGGAGGCGCGGACTCGGTGGACGCGGGCGCGGCGGGCGAGCGGGTCGCGAGGTACCCCGCGGTCGCGAGGCCGCCGAACGCGACGACGCCGACGGCGAGGACGACGGGGAGCTTGGAGCGACCGGCCGGGGCGGTGACCGGGGAGAGCCCGTCGAAGCGACGCCTCCGTACGTCTGCCCGCGCGCGTGGTGCGCGACGACCGTGGGGGCGCTCGCGGCGAGCGCGGACCCCGGCGCGCGCGAGTCTCGCTCCAGGTGCACGTGCGAGACGCGCGCGCCGACCGGCTCCGCGGGGAGCCCGTAGAGCTCGGCGAGGGCCTCGACGCACGCGCCCGCAGAGTGGAACCTCGCCTGCGGCTCGCGCGACACGCACCGGGCGAACCACTGGTCGAAGGCCTGCGGCCACGGCGGCGCCGCCACGCCGGCCGCTCGGAGCCGCGCGCTCGCCGGCTCGAGCGGCAAGACGAGGATCTCGCTGAGCAGCGCGTGCGTCGTCCCCTCGTCGCTCCACGCGGTGCGCCAGTACGAGACGCCGCTCAGCATGAAGAACGCGATGAGCCCGAGCGCCCAGACGTCGGTGCCCGCCGACAGCGGCAGCCCCGCGGCCTGCTCGTAGGCCATGTAGAGCGGCGTGCCGCGCACCTCCTGGGTGACGCTGGTCTTGTCGCTCAGCACCTTCGCGATGCCGAAATCGAGGATCTTGAGGGTCGTCTCGCCCCCGTCGCGCGTGGAGACGAAGAGGTTCTCGGGCTTCAGATCGCGGTGCACGATGGGCTGCGGGCGCCCCTCGCGATCCTTGTAGCCGTGCGCCTTGTCGAGCGCGCTCGCCGCCTGGCGCAGCAGCGCCACCGTCTCCTCGGGCGACAGCCGGCCGGCGCGCTGCACCCTGGCCTCGACGGTCTCGCCGCGCAGGAGCTCCATCGCGAGGTACGGCGCGCCCCGGGCCTCGTCGTAGCCCGAGTCGAGCACGTCGACGATGTGCGGCGAGTCGACGCGCGCGGCGACCTTCGCCTCGGTCTGGAACTTCTTCACCGCGTCGCTCGACTGCAGGATGTGCGAGAACAGCACCTTCAGCGCGACCCTGCGCTCGGTGTCGACGTGCTCGGCGACGAACACCGCGCCCATCCCGCCCTCGGCCAGCAGGCGCTCGACCCGGTACTTGCCGGCCACGACCTCGCCCGGACTGAGCATCACGCGAGTAGCCCACGCGGCGCGGACGCTTGTCAAGTCGTGCGGGCGCTCGGGGTCACCCGGCGCCGACGATGCCGTCGAGCGCGCGCTCGCGCCGCGCGACGACCTCCGCGATCGAGACGTCGACGATGGTCGCGCTGGCCGACGACCACGCGAGCCTCTCGCCGCCCGTCTCGCCGAGGGTCGTCGTGGGCACGCCGAGCCTCGCTGCTTCCGCGAGCACGACCGCCGCGTTCGCAGGCGAGGCGCTCGCGACGACGCGGGTCGGATCCTCGGCGAAGAGGCGCGCCGCGCGCCCGGCCGGATCGGCGGGCAGCTCCAGTGAAACGCGCGCGCCCGGCGCGCCGGGGCGAAGCGCGCAGCACTCCGCGAGCGCGACGAGCAGGCCGCCGTCGGCGACGTCGTGCATCGATCGGACGAGCCCGGCGCGCGCGAGCGACAGGCAGAGCCGCTGGAGCCTCACCTCGGCGTCGAGGTCCAGCCGCGGGGGCGCGCCCTTCGTGTCGCCGGTCTTCTGGTGCAGCCACTCGCTGCCGCCGAGGCACCGAGCGCCGGCGTCGCCGAAGAGGAGGATGACGTCGCCCTCGCCCACGAACGCCGACGGCACGAGGTGCGCGAGGTCGTCGAGCTGCCCGACGCCCGCGCACGTCGGCGTCGGCAGGATGGGGCGCCCGTCGGTGTCGTTGTAGAGGCTCACGTTGCCGCTGACGATCGGCACCTCGAGCGCGCGGCACGCGGCGGCCATGCCGTCGATCGCGCGCGCGAGCTGCTCCATCACGACCGGGTTCTCGGGGTTGCCGAAGTTCAGGCAGTCGGTGATCCCGAGCGGCACGGCGCCCGTGACGACCAGGTTGCGGCACACCTCGGCGATGATCATCGCGCCGCCCTCGAACGGATCGAGATCGACGAAGCGCCCGTTGCCGTCGGACGTGAACGCGAGGAGCTTGTGGATGACGACGCCGTCCCGCTCGCACGGCGCGCGCACGACCGCCGCGTCGCCGACGCCCGGCCCCGCCGCGGTGCCGCCGCGCACGATGCTGTCGTACTGGCGGTGCACCCAGCGCTTCGAGCCGACGTTGGGCGCGCCGATCAGCGCGAGGAGCTCGGCGCCGAGGTCGCCCACCGGGAGCGTCGACGGATCGAAGGCGTGGCGCGCCGCGAGCGTCGGATCGGGCGCGCGCGGCCTGTCGTACTTCGGCGCGGCGGAGGTGAGCTCGGCGACCGGCAGATCGCACACGACGACGGGCGCGGGGGGCGGCGGATCGTCGTCGAGCGGATCGAGCCCCGGCGTCGCGGTGACCACCCAGCGGCCGTCGCCGGTGACCTCGCCGATGACGGCGACGTCGAGATCCCACTTCGCGCAGATCTCGAGCACGCGCGCCTCCATGCCGGGCTTCGCGACCATCAGCATGCGCTCCTGCGACTCGCTGAGCAGGATCTCGTACGGCGTGAGGCGCCGCGCGCGCCGCGGCACGCGGTCGAGATCCAGGCGCAGGCCGCCGCCCGCGCGCGACGCCATCTCGACCGAGGACGACGTGAGCCCCGCGGCCCCCATGTCCTGCACGCCCTCGAGCACGTCGGCGGCGAAGATCTCGAGGCACGCCTCGAGCAGCAGCTTCTCCATGAAGGGATCGCCGACCTGCACGGTCGGGCGCTGGCTGGGCCCCTCGGCCGAGAACTCGTCGCTCGCCATCGTCGCGCCGTGGATGCCGTCGCGCCCGGTGCGCGCGCCGACGTAGATGATGGAGTTGCCGACGCCGCTCGCGCGCCCGTAGAAGATGCGGTCGCTCGAGCACACCCCGCACGCGAACGCGTTGACGAGGATGTTGCCGTCGTAGCGCGCGTCGAACACGACCTCGCCGCCCACGGTCGGCACGCCGATGCAGTTGCCGTAGCCGCCGATGCCGGCCACGACGCCGCGCAGCAGCTCCGGCGTGCGGGGGGGCTCGGGGCGCCCGAAGCGCACGCTGTCGAGCAGCGCGATCGGGCGCGCGCCCATCGTGAACACGTCGCGCAGGATGCCGCCCACGCCCGTCGCCGCGCCCTGGTAAGGCTCGATGTACGAAGGGTGGTTGTGCGACTCCATCTTGAAGCACAC
>JADLFU010000206.1 GCA_020849655.1 Polyangiaceae bacterium
CGCCGAGGCGGTGCGCGCGAGGGTGATGGGCCCCCGCTCGCAGCCGGCCGCGCCCGCCCCCGTCGTCGCGTCCGCGGAGCAGACGCCGCCGATCGACGCCGCGCCGCCCGCCGCGCAGCCCGAGCCGCAGCCGGTCGCCGCGCCCCCCGTCGCCGCGGCGGAGCAGGCGCCCGTGCCCGACGACGAGCCCCCGGCGATCAAGCCCAACACGGATCCCGCGAGCCCCCGGATGAAGGCGCTCGCCGCGGCCACGAAGGGCCGCTGGCGCCAGGCGCTCAAGCACGCGACGGCGTGGGTGAAGGACGATCCGACGACCGAGGCGCGCTACACGCTGGCGAAGGCGCAGGCGCACGTCGGGCGCGTCGGCGACGCTCGGGCGACGCTCGAGGCCGTGCTGGAGGCCGAGCCCTCGATGGACGAGGCGCGCGAGCTCTTGCACGATCTCGAGTCGAAGGCCGCCTACAAGTCGAAGGCCGCGAAGCGCGCGACCAAGTCGAAGAAGCGAAAGTAGCCGATCGGCCCGGCGCCGCCCGCTCGCTCGAGAGGTGTCCAAGCTTGCGAGCGAACCGGGCGAGGCTAGGGAGGCCGACGCAGGAATACCCAACGCATTTCGAGGAGGCCGACCGACGCATCGCCCGGTGCAGCCGCGAGATTGGGCACCTCTTCAGCGCCCGGTCTCGGCGAGCAGCGTCGCGACGAGGGCCGTCCACCCCGTCTGGTGCGCGGCGCCGAGCCCGGCCCCCGTCTCCGCGTGGAAGTACTCGTAGAACAGCACATGGTCGCGAAAGTGCGGATCGCGCTGGGCCTTCGGGTGCTCGCCGAGCGCCGGCCGGGCGCCGCCCTCGTCCCGCAGGAACAGCGTCGAGAGCCGCCGCGACAGCTCGTCCGCGACCTCGCCGAGGTGCATCATGCGGCCCGAGCCCGTCGGGCACTCGACCCGCAGCCTGTCGCCGTAGAAGTCGTGCAGCTTGCGCAGCGACTCCAGCAACAGGAAATTGACAGGGAACCACACCGGCCCGCGCCAGTTGGAGTTCCCCCCGAACAGGAAGCTCCGGCTCTCGGCCGGCTCGTAGTCGACGCGGTGGGGCTTGCCGCGCACATGAAACACGTACGGGTGGTCGAGGTGGAACCTCGAGAGCGCCCGCACGCCGTGCTGTGAGAGGAACTCCGTCTCGTCGAGCATCCGCGCGAGCACGCGGCGCAGCTGCGCCTCGCTGACGAGTGACAACAACATCTCCTCGCCCTCGCCTGGCACGTGCACGTGCGCGACCGTCGCCGCGAGCTCGGGGCGGTTCTTCAGGAACCACTTCATCCGCCGCATGAACCCGGGGAACCGCGCGATCACGTCGGTGTCGAGCACCCGCACCGCGTAGAGCGGGATGAGCCCCACCATGCTGCGCACGCGCAGCGGGATGCGATCGCCGTCGAGGTTGAGCACGTCGTAGAAGAAGCCGTCCTGTTCGTCCCACAGCCCGACGCCGTCGCCCGCGCGGCGGCTCGCCGCGTGCGCGATGTAGAGGAAGTGCTCGAAGAACTTGTTGGCGACGTCCTCGTAGGCGCTGTTCTCCTTCGCGAGCTCGAGCGCGATCGCGAGCAGGTCGAGGCAGTACATGCCCATCCACGAGGTGGCGTCCGCCTGCTCGATGCGCCCCCCCGTCGGCAGCGCGCTCGACCGGTCGAACACGCCGATGTTGTCGAGCCCCATGAACCCGCCCTCGAACACGTTGTGCCCCTGGGCGTCCTTGCGGTTCACCCACCAGGTGAAGTTCAGCATCAGCTTGTGGAACACCGACTCGAGGAACGCGCGATCCCCCTCTCCGTGGCGCTTCACTTCCATCTGGTACAGGCGCAGGGCCGCCCACGCCTGCACCGGGGGGTTCACGTCGGAGAACGACCACTCGTACGCCGGGATCTGCCCGTTGGGGTGCATGTACCACTCGCGGAGGAAGATGGAGATCTGCGCCTTCGCGAGCTCGGGATCGACGATCGACAGCGGCACCGCGTGGAACGCCGTGTCCCACGCCGCGTACCAGGGGTACTCCCACTTGTCGGGCATCGAGATGACCTCCGAGTTGTAGAGGTGCCCCCAGCCGCTGTTGCGCCCGGTCAGCCTCGACGCGGGCGGCGTGGGCTGCCCCGGGTCGCCGCGCAGCCAGCGGTTGATGTCGAGGTGGTAGAATTGTTTCGTCCAGAGCACCCCCGCGAGCGCCTGGCGCGAGACGTGGCGCTGATCGTCGGTGAGCCCCTCGCGGAGCACGGCGTCGTAGAACTCGTCGGCCTCCCGCTTGCGCAGCCGCTGTGTCTCGTCGAAGCCCCCGAAGGGCTGCGCGTGCGCCCGGGACGAGAGCCTCGCGCGAAACCGCCGCGTCTCGCCCGGCGCGAGCACGACAGTGTGCACCGCCGCGGCCTTGCTGCCCGCGCTCCGCGAGACGGCGTCGCCCTGCCCGTGCACGACGTACCGGTGGAAGGCGTCCTTCGTGTGGGGGCCCTCGCTCTTCGCGCCCCACAGCCGCTCCTTGTTGGACTCGTTCTCGGTGAGCACCACCTCGTCGGGCCCGTCGAAGGCGACGTGCAGCTCCCCCAGGTGGTAGTGATCCATCGCGAGGGTCGCGGGGCCGTCCACCACGAACCTCGGGTGCACGTCGGGCTCGCCCCAGCTCCACGTGTTGCGCACGAAGAACGTCGGGAGCACCGTCAGCGGGGCGGGCTCCGGGCCGCGGTTGGTCACGCGGACGTCGATGAGCACGTCGTCGACGTCCGCCTTCGCGTAGACGATGTCGACGTCGAAGTAGCGGTCCTCGTCGAAGATCCCGGTGTCGACGAGATCGATCTCCTTTGCGTCCCGCCCGGCCTCGCGGTTCACCCGGCGCAGCTCCTCGTAGGGGAACCTCCGCTGCGGGTACTTGTACAGCCCGTGCGCGTACGAGTGGGTCGGCGTCGCGTCGAGGTAGAAGTAGCACTCCTTCACGTCCTCGCCGTGGTTGCCCTCGGGCCCCGAGAGGCCGAAGAGCCGCTCCTTCAGGATGGGGTCCTGGCCGTTCCACAGGGCGACCGAGAAGCACACGAGCCCGCGGTTGTCCGAGAGCCCGAGCAGGCCGTCCTCGCCCCATCGGTAGGCGCGCGTGTGCGCGTCGTCGAAGGGGAGGTAGCCCCACGCGTCGCCGCCCGCGCTGTAGTCCTCGCGGACGGTGCCCCACTGCCGCTCGGAGAGGTACGTCCCCCACCGCCGCCACTTCTTCTGCTGCGCGTCTGCCTCTCCGAGCCTTCGGTGTTCTGCCGTGGTCACCCGGGGACGGTACGGGACGAAGCGGGGCGCGGGAAGCCTGTGCTACACGCGCCCTCATGACGGTGCTCCGGGCCTACGGCGATCGACAGGGCGACGGCATGGTGCAGCTCTCCTTCACGCTCGAGCTGCCGCCGTCGTCGCGCGCGCGCGAGGCCGCGAAGCGGTTCGCCGAGCTGCACGGCCTCGCGGAGCCGCTCGTCGCGACGATGGAGCAGGCGGCGCCGGGGTTCTCGTACTTCGTCGTGTACGGGCGCTCGAGGCACGGCGTCGACGCCGCCGCGATCGACGTCCCCGAGGCCCTCACCCTCGCGCTCTCGCGCGACGAGATCGAGGGGCGCATCAAGGAGCACCTCGGCCGCAAGCTGCTCGTCGTCGGCGCGTGCACGGGCTCCGACGCGCACACGGTCGGCATCGACGCCATCCTGAACTACAAGGGCTACGCGGGCGACAAGGGCCTCGAGAGCTACAAGGGGTTCGACGCGCAGAACCTCGGCGCGCAGGTCGAGAACGAGGAGCTCGCCGCCCGCGCCCGCGCGCTCGGCGCCGACGCCATCCTCGTCTCGCAGGTGATCACGCAGCGCAACTGCCACAAGGAGAACGCCCGCGCGCTCGTCGAGCTGATCGAGCGCCAGGGGTTCCGCGATCGCGTCGTCTTGCTCCTCGGCGGGCCGCGCATCGACCATCAGCTCGCGCTCGAGCTCGGGTTCGACGCGGGCTTCGGCCCCGGGACGAAGCCGTCCGACGTCGCGACCTTCCTCGTCACGCGGATCTGCGGCGCACCGCCCGCTTGAGCCCGCGCCGCGCGCCCCGTACCTTCGGCGGCCATGAGCGCGCCACCGTTCACCGAGGTCGTCCCCGGCGTGCACGCCGCCACCCGCGTCGACGGCGCCGGGTGGGAGGTCAACATGTACGCGCTCACGCTGCCCTCGGGCGGCCTGCTCGTCCACAGCCCGACGCGCGCGGACGGCGCGCCGCACCCGGGCCTCGACGCGCTCGGTCGCCCCGAGGTCCTGCTCGCGCCGAATCATTTTCATCACATGGGGCTCCCGGCGTACCGCGCGCGCTACCCCGGCGCCGTCGCGGTCACGAGCGACGGGGCGCGCCCGAGGCTCACCCGCCAGGGGCACGCCGACCTCGCGCCGCTCGACGCCGCGCGCGAGCGGCTGCCGCGGGGCGCTCGCCTGCTCGAGTGCCGAGGGGTCAAGACGGGCGAGGTGTTCCTCTCGCTCGAGGCCGGCGGGGAGCGTGTCTGGATTGTTTGCGACGCGCTCTTCCACGTGACGCGCCCTCTCACGGGGGTGCTCGGCGCCGCGCTGCGGACCCTGAAGACGAGCCCGGGCCTGTGCGTCGGGCAGACGTTCCTCTGGCTCGCGCTGCGCGACCGCCGCGCGTACCTCGGCTGGCTGCGGGAGCAGCTCGCGGCCGAGCGCCCTGCGACGATCCTGTTCTCCCACGGCGCGCCGTACGAGGTGGGAGACGGCGCCGAGCTCGACCGCCTGCTCGAGCGGAGGCTCTCGTGAGCGCGACGTGGGCCTGCCCGCGCTGCGGCGGGGGCTTGCAGATCCTGACGCGCGAGGCCGTCTCGATGCACGTGTGCCTGACGTGCGGCGGCGCATTTCTCGACAACGCGACGGCGGCGCGGCTGCTGTCGATGGTCCCGCCGACCGCGCTCGCGTCTGCGGGGTGGCTCGATGAGCGAGCGTCGCGCGAGGTCGACACGGCGCCCGCGGTCGCGTGCCCCGTGTGTCAGCGCACGATGGGCCGCGTCCACGTGAAGGCCGCGGGCGTCGACGTCGACACCTGCGGGGCGCACGGCACGTTCTACGATCGCACGGAGCTGGTCAAGGTCGCGCGGGCCTGCAAGCGCGCCCGCGTCGCCCCTGTCGCGACGGGCGCCGCGGTCGCGGCGGGCGCCGTCGGGATCGCCGCCATCTCCGCCGCGAGCACCGACACCGCGCCCGCGCGCAACCTGGATCCCGACGTCGTCGAGATCGGCGCCGACGTGGCTGGCGCCGCCGTCGAGATCGTCTCGGAGGGCGTCGTCGAAGGCGCCGCGGAGGTCGTGCTGGGCCTGCTCGGCGGGCTCCTCGAGGCGCTCGGCTCGCTCGGGGACGGGGTGTAGGCCTCGTGGGTGGCGTGCGGACCCGATGACCCGCGCGCTTCCTCCACTCTCGCTCCTCAAGGCCCACAGGTCGGCGACCACCGCAACGCGACGCCCGCCCACGGGCCGATCTGGTGCGCGGCCATCACGGTGCCGTCGGGCGCGGAGACGGCGGTGAGCAGCTCCTTCGGCGAGAAGCCGTTCAGGGGCACGACGGGGTCCACGAGGCCGAAGAGCGGCCCGAGATCGTCGCGACGCCCGAGGAGCGCGCCCGTGTCGACGTCGACGACGCGGACGCCGTAGTCGCCGTGCGTGCGAGTGAGGAGCCACAGTTGATTCGCGTGCCAGGTCGCGATGAGCTCGTCGGGCGTGCCCAGCTCGAGGTTGCCGACAGGGATCTCCTGAAAGCTGCCCGCCGGGACTTGCATGCGGACGACGCGAAAGCCGGTGGTGGTCACCCCGGCGAGCGCGACCTTGGTCGCCGACGGGGAGGCCGCCGCGGCGCCGTGCTTCGGAAACACCAGCGCGTCCACGCTGGTGAGCGCGGGCGTGTCGAGGTCGTAGATGGCCGTCGGCCGGCCCATGCCGACGCGGACGTGGTACCGGCCGACCGCCAACAGGCGGGTGCCTACTTGGTCCTCTGTCGCGAGGACATCGTCGTGGTCAGGGAACGGCACCTTGACGCCACCCGTCTCGGTGTACTCGAACACCAGCGCCTCTCCTCCGCGGTACATCCTCGCCTTCTTCGGTCCATAGCTCAGGATGGCCCTCCAGGCCCCGTAGCCTCCCTTCGAACAGGAGATAAGAAGAAAGTCCTGGTGTTGTGCGGTCCAGGGGTCCGTGACGGAGGTCTCGGCACAGGCCCCGTAGATTGCCTTCGTGCCTCCGTCTTCCCATAGAATTTCCTGGCGAAAGAAGGATGTCGCGACAAGTTCGCCCGTCGTCATGACCGCCCCCCAACTCGCGCCGACGAACGAGTGCCCACTCAGCCCTACACTCCCGCTCCCCGGCTTCGCGACCGCGGGCATCGATATCCACTCTCTTGTCGATTTGTCCCAGAGGCTTGCCCCGCCAGGGGTTCCGACCGTGCGATCCCCTTCCAGGACAAGAATGCCCTTCGGGACCAAGTGAAAGAGCTTGCCTGTCTCGGCCACATGTGGCGGCGGGGCGACGGTCTCGGCGCTCACACAGCCCGTAGCGGTGGCGGCTCCGCCGCTCGCCGCGGGACTGCCAGCTGCGTTCCCGGCGGACGCGGAGCTGCCGCTCGAACCGCTTGACCCCGTACCGCCACTCGCGGCGCCCCCGCCGTGCGTCTCGGCGATGCCGCTCCCGTCACTGGCAGCGCACGCCGCAGAGACGAGCGCAACGGCGCTGACCCGCGCCCAACCCACGCGGGTCATTGCTCCCGAGCCTCCAGCACCGCGCGCACAGCCGTGGTGTCGAGTCTCGGCGCGCGCGCGAGCAACGCTGGCAGGCGCGCCACCGCCGCGCGCGCGTCGCCCTTCAGCGATTCGGATCCGTGCACCTCGACGACCGCGAGCGCGTGGGCCACGGCGGCGAGCAGCTCGACCCCTGCGCCGGGCCGCCCAGGTTCACCGACGTGCGTGACGGCGGCGCGCACGATCCGGTCCACGTCGTCACGCAAGCCGGAGTGCGCGGCGAGCAGCCGAGCGATCTCATCGCCGTGTCGCTGGTACTGCTGCACCAGGACTCGGCCGTCCGCGTCGGGCAACAGCGCGCCCGCCCGGATGAGCCGGGCCGCGTCGAGGACGCCGCGGCCGGTGCCGACAGCCGTGAGAGGGCAGCAGTTCGC